>NZ_JAWLQI010000006.1:0-68816 GCF_036997785.1 Brachyspira pulli | reverse complement strand
ATATTTATGAATATCATTATTTTTACAATATAATTTTTTTATTTATTGACAAATATTGATATTTTATGTATAAATTAAATGTTAACATAATATTTTTACATAATTGGATAGCTTTATGAAAAAAACGATCTATTTATTTTTAATTAGTATTTTTATCTTTACATTAATTGCATGCGGCAGTAAAGATAAATCAAACGAAAGTATAAGAGTGAGTATAGGAGCTGAACCTCAAAGTATAGACCCTTCATTCTTATCAGCAATAGACAGCATGATATACACAGTGCATGTATTTGAAGGACTCACAACAAAGGATAAGGATAATAATATAATTGGAGGAGTTGCTGAAAGCTGGGATATATCAGAAGACGGTCTAAAGATGACTTTTCATTTAAGAGATAATGCTAAATGGTCTGACGGAAAGAATGTTGAAGCAAAAGAATTTGTATATTCTTTTAGAAGACTTGCAGATCCAAAAACAGCATCAGCTTATAGTTTTTTAATTACACCAATAAAAAATGCAAGCAAAATAATAGAAGGAACTTTACCTATAGAGGAACTTGGAGTAAAGGCAATAGATGAAAAAACTTTACTCATTGAATTTGAAACTCCTACAGCATATTTTTTGGAATTAGCAACAGTGCCTATATTTTCGCCTCTTAGAGAAGAATTTATAAGTGATGATTGGACTTTTTCACCTGATACATATATAGGTAACGGCCCATACAAGATGGTAGAAAGAAGACCAGATGAAATAATATCTTTAGAATTAAACACTAATTATTGGAATAAAGATGCTATAGTGGCTAAAAAAATAGATTTCATAATGTTTTCTGATGTATCAACTGCTTATGCTGCTATAAAAGAAGGTTCAATATTATACTCATATAAAATACCTTCAAATGATATAGATTTACTTAGAGAAGAAGGATATTTAGTTATTACGCCATCGTTAGGCACTGCTTACTATGCTTTAAACAATACAAATGAAGTACTAAAAGATAAAAGAGTACGCAGAGCATTAGCACTTGCAATAGATAGAAATTACATCGTAGAAAATATCACTAAAGGCGGAGAAAAGCCTGCAGCTGCTTTTATACCTTTTGGACTTAAAGATGTTACAGGCGATTTCAGAGAAAACGGCGGCGGATACTATAGTGTTAAAAAAGAAGATTATCAATCTAATATTGAAGAAGCAAAAAAACTTTTAGAAGAAGCAGGATATAAAGACGGCAATAACTTCCCAGTATTAGAGTTTAAAACTAATCCCGGTGCCGGTGTTACAATAGCAGAAGCTGTTCAGCAAATGTGGAAAGAAAATTTAAATATAGATATGACTATTACTCAAGAAGAATGGTCAGTATTCCAAAAGAATAGACAAACAAGACAGTATGTTACTTGCAGAGCAGATTGGATAGGAGATTATCTTGACCCTATGACTTTTGCTGATCTATTTGTAAGCACAAGTGCAGGAAACAGAGTAGGATACAATAATCCTAATTATGATAAACTTATATTAGAAGCTAAAAATACTATAGATAACAAAATCAGAATGTCTAATATGCATAAGGCTGAAGATATGCTTATAGGCGAAGATATGGCATTCATACCTCTTTATCATTATACAGCACCATCAATGCAAAGCCCAAAACTTAAAGATGTTTCGGTAGATACTTTAGAAATAAGAAGATTTTTCTATTCTTATGTAGAATAAAAAAATAAATATAAAAACAATATCAAAGCTAGTATTTATACTTTCTTAAATACTAGCTTTTTTAATAAAACAAATATTAATTTATATTCTTCAAAGCAATAGCTAATTGACTATACCCAGCATTTCTCAAACTGTACACCTCTGAAAAACCGCTCTTATCCATATATATAGCAACTAACCCCGCTCTGCTTCCGCTGGCACAATAAAGTAAATATTTTTTTTGCTTATCAAGACCAGAAATCAATTTTTCTGTATTAGGATCATTTAAATCCACCAATACACTGTCCTTTATAAAGCCAGTTATCGCTATTTCTTCAGAACTTCTAATATCCAATAACTGTACATCATCATTTTTATTTATGAGATCAACAGCCTCATCAATATTTAAATATTTAACCACACCAAATATCCTTTAATTAAAATATACTAATCATAGGTATAAGATATTAACACAAATACAAACAAATATCAATATTGAATATTATAATAAAAAATTTAATTTACACTTATACAATATTATTATAAATGATTATAAAAATTATAATTATGCAGTAAAATAATTTATAAAAGAAAAATAAATTACTTTTCAAATCTTCTAAAAGGCATATTCTCTATAGCACCTTCAGCACCTATAGTTTCATTCAACTGACCATTTATAAGGAATATTACATTATCTATTCCCTCAAATTGAGTAGCAGTATATACAAATTGATAAATTTGAACCATAGTTCCTTCATTGCCTAGAGGATTAAATTCAAAACTCTCATTAAAGTTTAGATATACTGTATCGCCTTCAACAAATATATCAAGTAATTCTGTATCTTTAGGTATACAGCTTATTATATTTCTGCTATTTTCCTCATCAGTAGCACCTATAAGCAATTCTTTTATAGCTTCTTCTACAGATGATTTATTATTAAATTTTCTCTCTCTAAATATCAATGTTATAGAACCAGTATTTTCACTGTATTCCACCAAATATATACCTTCATCATTATTTCTTTTTAATTCTCTTTGTGTTGAAGCTCTTGTGATAGTATTATTTGCTTTTTTTCTTCTGTAATTATTAATATCATTCTGAGCTTTCTTCATCAATTCTTCTTTATATGTTTTTTCTGATGAAGTATTTTCTTTTATAATATTAGAGTTATTTAAATTGTTATTATTATTTAAATTATTATCTATACTATTATTATTTATTATTTTAGTATCATCTTCTTTAACAATATCATCATCTCTTTTTATAACAGAGTTATTGTTATTAGGATTAACCATATCATTGATTACTCTATTATAATCAATATTTGCTTTATCCAATGAGTCATTATTGATAGTATATACAGATGACTGAATAATTTCTTTTCTGCTTAACTGAGAATTATTATCTGTTTTTTTCTCATTGTTATTTTCTTCTCTTTTAATAGTATTAACTTCATTATCTTTTTTATTAACATTATTATTTTTTAAATACTCATCTACATTAAAAGTATATTTTTCATTTGTAGTTTTCTCTGTAGTTGGAACATAATCTGTTTTAGTACCATAAGTTGTACTTGATGCAGGCTTCATAGTTGTAGTTTCTCTTTTTACTGTATTTTCTTTAGGTTTTAGAATATCAGCAAACATACTTTTATTATTAGTACTTTGAGAAACTTTATTATTATTTTGTGAAGTATTAGCTTTTTTAGTATTGGTACTAACTTTATTATTATTATTAACAGGAACCCTCTCATTTAATGTTTGAGAATTATTATTGTTTCTGTTTTCTAATATCATCTGCTGCAAATAATTATAAGGCTTATCAGTTTCAGCACTTTGTTCTGTATTATCAATATTTTCTGTACTTCCTGTATTTACAGTACTTTCTTCATAAGAACTTTCTGTATTATTATTAATATCCTGATTATTATTTATGATAACAATATCATCATCAGTATTTTCTTCTAATACCTGATTATTATTATTATCATTCATATTATAATTACTTCCGGCAAATAAAACAGAAGCATGATTATCACCATAATCTACATATCCGCTGTCATAAAGTATAGAGTTATTACTTCCGCTATTATTAAAGAAAGGAAGTAAAGATTCTTTAGTTATAATACTAGAGTTAGTAAAATTATCTATATCAGCAAAAGTATCTAAACCAGCCTCTATTTTTGAGTTAGTTTCATAAGTCATAACGGATAAAGTTTCATTTGTATTTTCTTTAATGAAAAAATTAAATAAAGGTATATTATTCAAAAAACTCATTTTATCAGAATTTTCTGAAACACCGTCAGTTTCTAAAGCCAAAGCCTGACTATGATTAATACTGAAAAAATCCTTTATAGCAATATCCACCATAGGAGAATATTTTTTTACAACAGAAAAAATTACAGCAACAAGAATTATAAAAGAAACAGAAATAATTAAAGGCTTTTTTAAATTTATTTCCTTGCTGTCATTTCTTATTTGTCTTGTATACGATATACCTTTAGATTTAGCTTTAAGCTGCTCGTATCTTGGCACTTTATCACTCCAAATTATTATATATCGTATTAATTATCGATAAAAAGATAAATGCAATTAGGATTTTATTTAATGATACATTTTAAGCATTGAATTGGTATATACCAAAAATTTTTAACTTTGTCAATTTTTTGTTGTTCTTTTTCCCGCCGCAAAAAGAACCAAAAAGTGCAAATATAAAATTAGTATTAAATTATACTAATTATGTTTTGCAGGTAAGATAAATTACTAAATTTAAGTCAAAATGCAGCCTTTCGCGAAGCGTATCCGAGCCTGTCGAGGATATAGCTTCTTTGTGGCAACAAAAGAAGTGGGGTTTGGGGCAAAGCCCCAAATATAAAACCAAAACATAAATTTATTTTTGACAAAGTATATTTGTTTAGGTATATACTAAAATTTTTATATTAAAAAATGAAATATATTATTTATACATTAACAATTATGCAATAAAAAAGGGGACTTTTAAAGCCCCCCTGAATTTCTTAACAAATATTATTAATTATCTATTTCTATAATATGATTTATTATATCCGCCTCTGTCATTATATCTTTTATTGTTGTTATATCCGCCTTTTCTTTTTGAATAAACTTTTACGCTTCTGTATGGAGGCTCACCATCACTTTTAGTTTCAACATCTTGATCGTTTTGAAGCTCTAAGTGTATGATTCTTCTCTCATAAGGCGACATAGGAGCTAAAGCAACAACTCTCCTAGTTTTTTTAGCCTGCTGAGCAGCCTGACGAGCTATATGTTTTAAAGTTTCTTCGCGTCTTTCTCTATAACCATCAACATCTAATATGATATGTCTTTCTGTATCATCATTAAATTTTTTAGAGGCTATTAATGATATAATAAATTGTAGAGCTTCTAATGTAGCTCCTTTTTTACCTATTAAAACACCAGAATCTTCTGTTGAAATATTAATATAAATTCTTTTCTCACTTTCTTCTTTAGCAGTTACTTCAGCTTCCACACCCATATATTTTAATATATTAGATACTATAGATTGAAATTCACCTAAATTCGTAGAAATTTCTTCATAATAAACGCGAATAATGGTTGGAGATTCTTCTCCGAAACCTAATAAAGTGCGTTTACCCTTATCAATAACTTCAATTCTAACCTGATCCTCTGTAAGATTAAGTTCTTCTAGTGCCTTACTAACGGCTTCCTTTTCTGATTTACCGCTAAACTCTTTTACTAACATAGTATCCTCCTTTCTATATGATAAAGTAATATTTTTTACCACTTTGTTAATTGATTGATTTTTTATTTATTACTTTCTTTTTCTCTTTTTCTTTTTAGTATTTGTTTTCACTTCTTCTACAACAACTTCATTTGTATTAGATTTATCAAGTTTTGCTGTTATAAACTGCTGAATAACACCAAATATGTTCTGAGCAGTCCAATATAAAGCAAGACCGCTTGCAAAATTATAAAACATAAGTAACATCATTAAAGGAAAAATTGTAGTCATCATCTTCATTTGTGTAGCGACTGAACCTGATGTAGCGGCTGAAGATGAAGGCTGTAATTTCATACTTAAATAACTTGTTATTGCCATAACTATAGGGAATAAGTTAAAGTTAAATCCTCCTAATATTGGTATTCCTGCTGGAAATACAAATAACTTATCCGGTGATGAAAGGTCTGTTATCCATAAAAATGGTGTATTTCTAAGCTCTACCATTGACTGCATTAAATAGAAAAATGCTATCAATAATGGGAACGGCAATAACATAGGAAGACAGCCTCCTAATGGATTAATCTTCTCTTTCTTATAAATAGCCATTATTTCTGCATTCAATTTTTCCGGATTATCTTTATACTGCTCTCTTATACGTTCTATCTTTGGATTAACTAATTGCATCTTCTTCATAGATTTATAAGAAGCATTATTCAATGGGAATGTTACAATCTTAAATAGCAATGTAAATAAAAGTATAGCTAAAGCATAGTCATTAGTTATATTATACAAAGCATTAAGCATAATATCTAATATATAAGTCAAAGGTCTTAAATTAAGTCCTAAGAAAGATTCCTGGAATATAGATTCATAAGATTCTTCTACATAATATTTAGAGAATAATCTTCTAACTTTAGGCCCCATAAATACAGAATAATTATCTGTTATAGAATCACCGCTTTTTATATTATGTTTAGAAACTAAATTAGCTAAATGGAAATCATTTCTATATTCATTTGTAGAAGGTTTTGAAAAAGTCATAGTTTCAAAAACTGTATTATCAGGCTGTGCTGATGATGAAATAATAGCAAAATATCTATTATTTAAAGTAACCCATTTATCCTGACCTTCATAAACATTATATCTCATTTGATTAGTTCTTATTCCTCTTGAAGAAGAACCGAATAATCTTGAAAATATATTATCTTTTACTATATCGCCTGTTAATAATATTTTTGATTTACCATTTCCTTTTATTAAATATTGTGCTCTAGTAGCATCTTCTCTAACAGAATTCTTATCAGTTCTATAAGGTCCTATACCAGTACCTAAGAAATATGAGTAGAATAAAGGCAAATCTTTTTCACCTATATTTTCTATAGTTACAGAATTTTTTAATTGATAAGGATCTTCTCCAAAACTAAAAGTTTTAGTAATTTTTACCGGCACATCATCAACGATAGCATTTGCACTATAAGTTACAGAATTACCATTATTATCTAATAATTGATAATCTAAATTTTCAGGCAATGCAATAGAATTGGAAAGATTTTGAAAAGTTACAGTAAATGGATATATACCCTCATAAACTTGTTCAACCATATCTATAATTTCATTAGCTGCCTCTGGGCCTAAATCCTGAGGGTGATAATTTTTCAATTTATATGAATAAAGAGAACCATTTTTAAATGTAGCTATAACATATTCATTCTCTAAAGTTTTTTCATTATTTATTACTGAATTAGTATTTTCTACACTTTGAATTTTTTGCATTTGTGCAGTATTCAATAGAGGGTTAACATTATTGCTTGCTGTATTACTCACAGCTGAGGAATTAGTATTTGTATCTGAACTATAAACAGGCTTCATTGTTTTAGCCTGATAGAACATATAAATGAACATTATTATAGCTGAAAGACCAATTGCTATAACCATTCTTTTATTATTGCTCATAAACTATTAAAGCTCCTTAAATCAATTATATACAACAAAATAAGTATTATTTAAGCAATTAAAAAAGGAAGATGGCCTAACATATAAAATATTATGGTACTGGATCATATATTTTCTTTGCTAGAGGATTACATCTCAGTACTCTGGCAATTGCGAGAAAACTACCCTTTATAACACCATGTTTAATAACTGCCTGTTTGGCATACTCCGAACATGATGGTATATATCTGCAAGAAGGCCTCAAATAAGGGGAAATGGCCTTTTGATAGAAAAAAATTAAGAGCAAAAGAATATTTTTCATAATTTACGAAACCTTCTGAAATAAATTTAGCAAATCTCTTTTACAATCATTATACGAATGGGAATAGTAACTATCAAATCTATTTATAATAATAAAATAATCATAGCCTACAGGTATCTTATCTTTAGAACTTCTATATATTTCTCTTACTATTCTTTTAGCTCTATTTCTGCCTACGGAATTAGTTTTATTTTTTTTGATAGCTACAGCAAACCTAGAATACAAGCGATTATTCTTCAATAAGAATATAGTATAAAGAGAATTACTTATCCTTCTAACACCATTATTTTTATTGAAGAATACAGTTATATCATTTCTATGCTTTAATCGCTCTTTGCTATATAATTTCAACAATATCCCCTATCACAGTTTTCCATAAGTACTGTTTGATAATTGCTTAATATTTTTATTCATCGGCAGCTGTTAAACGATATCTACCTTTTCTTCTTCTGCGTTTTAGAACATCGCGTCCATGTTTGGTTGCCATACGTTTAAAAAAACCAAATTTTCTTGCACGACGCAACTTACTTGGCTGATAAGTTCGTTTCATTTTGTCTCCTTAAAGATTGTATTTCTTTTATTTAATTATTTTCATCAAAAAATTTAATACAAATGTACTGAAGTATTGTACTATAGAAATTTCATTTTGTCAAGCATATAAAAACTATATAAAAAAATAATCTTACCATTAATAATATAAATTTGATTTATATTATTATAGTGATATAATAGAATGATGAAAAAGTATATTCTGGAAAATAAATTAGAAGATATCACACCTCTAATAGAAGAAGTAAGTCTTGAAGTAAAAAAACTTATAGGAAATTCCGAATTAGACTTATTTGCAGCAGCATTATATGAAGTGATAATGAATGCCATAGAACATGGTAACTTGAGTATACCTTATGAAATGAAAAAAGAATGGCTTAAAAAAAACACATACAATAAAAAATTAAAAGAGTTGTTAAAAACAGAAAAAGCTAAAACTACTCATGTTGATATCATTCTAAAAATTGAAGAAGGATATATCAGCATTAATGTAAAAGATCAAGGTCTTGGTTTTAAACCTAAACAAGAAGCCAAAAAGATAAATAATGATGGTTTTGCACGTGAAAGCGGAAGAGGTATGATGATGATTAAATCATATTTCGATGAAGTTAAATTCAACAAAAAAGGCAATTCCATCACACTTATAAAATATATTCCAAAAGAACAATAAATTACTAATAAAAAGAGATTCTATCTATGGATAAAAATAACAAAAAAATTAAAAAAGTTAAAGATACTAAATTCTTCAAAAAATCTCCTCCTATACAGTTGGATACTGGTTTTGTAAATTTGGAAAGATTCGTTGCCATAAATGAATATGATGATGGAACTTTCTCCAGAGAGTATAATTGTGATATTATTAACAGAAAAGGAAGAGATGCTGTTATTATTGTTCCATATACATATATAGACAATCAAATTCATGTACTTATGATAAATACATTCAGACCAGTTGTATATTATAGAGAAAAAGTGATGACTGGTAAAAACCCTGAAGATATAGATGAACACATTATGAATTTTCTTGAGTTTCCTGCTGGAATGCTTGAAGAAGATGAAATGAATGATAAAAATCCTAGCAATGGTATAAAAAAATGTGCTCAAAGAGAATTAGAAGAAGAAACTGGATATTCTGTGGAATTAAAAAATGTTCATGTATTAGGTCATAGATATTATAGTTCTTCTGGAATAATTACAGAGAGAATAAATATTGCAACATGTGATATTACAGGAATAACACCTAAAAAAGAAATAAAAACTGATGGTTCTGTTATGGAAGAAAGTATAGAAACTTTTTTTGTTCCATTTGATAAAGCTATGAAATGGTGTAAAGATGGTGTTATAAAAAATGCCGGTACAGAAATAGGACTTAACAGACTTTATTTTTCAATACTTTATGAACATCAAAAAAAGCATAATTTAATACTTCAAAAAAGACTTCGTACTCTTTTGAATGAAATTAATTCGCTAAAAAAAAGTGCTGAACATTATAACAAATTAATAAGAGAATTTAAGGCTACTGTTTCTCATGAATTAAGGCACCCTTTTACTGAGATTATGGGATATATTAACCTTCTTAAAAAGAACAATATGCCTGAAGAAAAAAGAGAAGAATTCTTTAATATAGTTACAAGAAGCATAAAAAAACTTTATGATACTAATAATAATCTTATACAAATTGCTTTAAAAGATGATGACAGCAATAAATATGTTTCTGAATTTAATGTAGAAGAAGAATTGAACATTATAATAAACGGTTATAAATTCATATATCCTAAAGATATAGAAGTAGAAATGAATATAGAGAAAAACTGTAATATATTAATAGGATATCATGAAAGATTTAGACTTATTATGGAAGGAATAATATCAAATGCATTCAAATTTACTAAATCAGGAACAATATCTATAAATATAAGGACACTTGATACTATAGAGAAAAAGTCGCTTGATTTCTCACCTGATTTATTTAATTATCACACAATGCAAAATATAATTCCAAATGAAATAGAGATAATGGTAAAAGACACAGGCAAAGGAATAAAACCTAGCCAATTAAAAAAGATTTTTATGCCATTTTATCAATGTGATTCAAGATTTGAAAGGGAATACGGCGGCATAGGTATAGGTTTATCAGTTGTAAAAGATTTACTTGACACTATGCAGGGCACTATTACTATAGACAGTTCAGAGGGAGCCGGCACTATAGTAAAATTGAGAATACCTTTTGGAATACCAAGTAAAAACTGATTTTAGTTTAATTGAAAATTTAAGCATATCCAAAGTGTTAATAAAATTTATAATTTTTGAAACGCACGGTATACGAATTTAAAAAAATAATAAAATTTGAATTATAGATAAATTTATATTTTAAATTTTATTATACGTGCGGTAAGCATGCTACAATTTTAAAAAAATCTGGGTGGGCTGCTAAAATAACGAAATAAATAAAAAAGAAAAATTAAACTTAAAATATCAGAAAAGATTTTTAAACCTTAAGGGCGGGAAATGTAATTTAAAACTTTATTAAATATAAAATTACTCTAACGCACGATAAACTAAATTTAAAAAAATATTGGGCGGGCTGCTAAAATAACTGAATAAATTAAAAAGAAAAATTAAACTTAAAATATCAGAAAAGATTTTTAAACCTTAAGGGCGGGAAAATCTAATTTAAACTTAATTAAATATAAAACTCCTATAACGCACGGTAAATGAAATTAAAAAAAATAATAACATTCTAATTACAAATTAATCAAAATATTTAATTTTATTCTACGTGCGGTGAATTAACTATAAATTTAAAAAAATCTAGGGTGGGTTGCTAAAATAACGAAATAAATTAAAAAGAAAAATAAAACTTAAAATATCAGAAAAGATTTTTAAACCTTAAGGGCGGGAAATGTAATTTAAAACTTTATTAAATATAAAACTCCTCTAACGCACGATAAACAAATTTAAAAAAATAATAAAATTTGAATTATAGGTAAATTTATATTTTAAATTTTATTCTACGTGCGATAAGCATGCTATAAATTTAAAAAATCTTGGGTGGGACGTTAAAATAACTGAATAAATTAAAAAGAAAGAATAAATTCAAATACCAAAAAACGTTTTAAACCTTAAGGGCGGGAAAATCTAATTAAAACTTTATTAAATAAAAATTCCTCTAACGCACGGTAAACTAAATTTAAAAAAATAATAAAATTTGAATTATAGGTAAATTTATATTTTAAATTTTATTATACGTGCGGTAAGCATGCTACAATTTTAAAAAAATCTGGGTGGGCTGCTAAAATAACGAAATAAATTAAAAAGAAAAATAAAACTTAAAATATCAGAAAAGATTTTTAAACCTTAAGGGCGGGAAATGTAATTTAAAACTTTATTAAATATAAAACTCCTATAACGCACGGTAAATGAAATTAAAAAAAATAATAACATTTTAATTACAAACAATTCTATATATTTAATTCTATTATACGTGCGGTGAATAAACTGTAAATTTAAAAAAAACTTGGGTGGGTTGCTAAAATAACGAAATAAATAAAAAAGAAAAATTAAACTTAAAATATCAGAAAAGATTTTTAAACCTTAAGGGCGGGAAATGTAATTTAAAACTTTATTAAATATAAAACTCCTCTAACGCACGATAAACTAAATTTAAAAAAATATTGGGTGGGACGTTAAAATAACTGAATAAATTAAAAAGAAAAATTAAACTTAAAATATCAGAAAAGATTTTTAAACCTTAAGGGCGGGAAAATCTAATTTAAACTTCATTAAATATAAAACTCCTATAACGCACGGTAAATGAAATTAAAAAAAATAATAACATTCTAATTACAAATTAATCAAAATATTTAATTTTATTCTGCGTGCGGTGAATTGATAACAAATTTAAAAAAATCTTGGGTGGGCTGCTAAAATAACTGAATAAATCAAAAAGAAAAATTTAACTCTAATACCAGAAAAAATAAAAAGCATCAAGGGCGGGAAAGTGTAATCAAAACTTTATTAAATATAAAATTTCCTATAACGCACGGTAAACTAAATTTAAAAAATAATAAAATTTGAATTATAGGTAAATTTATATTTTAAATTCTATTCTACGTGCGGTGAATTAACTATAAATTTTAAAAAATCTAGGGTGGGCTGCTAAAATAACGAAATAAATTAAAAAGAAAAATAAAACTTAAAATATCAGAAAAAATTTTAAAACCTTAAGGGCGGGCAAATGTAATTAAATTTCAAAACTTTAATTACATTTCCCAATTTTTTATATTTTATAATTCCAAGTATAACAAATAAATAATTTATATTATTAAACAAGATTTATATGCAAAGTATTAAAATTTATCATTTTTTTTAAAAAAGGTAAATATCTTAATAATCCAATAACACCCCATCTATACTTAAAATAATCCGCATAATTATAGCTATTTATAAATCTTATATGACTACTTAATTTTTCTATATCTGATGGCACATCTAATCCCCATCTAAATACAGCATTTGTTTCTTTTACTGTTTCATGATGTTTTGTATTTTTAGCTGCAATTGTAGGTATAATATCAAATATAAAATGACTGTTAATAAAATTCTCAGATAATTTTTCTATTAATTCCCTTATATAAGTTTCTTCTATATACATCAAAACACCTTCAGATATTATTATTACAGTACCCCTTACTTTAATATTTTTTATCCACCTATAATCTAATATAGACGATGATATGCATTCATAATTTTTATTATTTTCAAGTTCTGAAAAAAACTGTTTTCTCAAAGAAATAACATCTTCAAAATCTATATCATACCAATATATGTTATCTTTTATAAATCTAATTGCCCTTGTATCAAGCCCTGCTCCTAAATTAATAATAGTAAAACTTTCTGACATGCTTTTTTCGATAATATCTTTTGTTATATCATCAATTATTTTTGTTCTTATACAAGTACCTACCTGACTTCCTTTAGAATTTTTAAACTTTGAAAAATCATAATCAACTTTATTTAATATATCTATAGATTTAGAATCTACTATAATAGCATCTTTTCTTTTACTCTCCTCTGCTTTTGCCCATAATGTAATTAATAAAGTTTCAGATACACCATTTAAATTAATATTCATAATATAATCTCCTCAAATGTTAGAATGCTCTAACTTTTTTAAAAATTATATAACTTTATATGTTTTTTGTCAAATATTATTAATAAAATAACTTACAGCCCCCCTTTATTCTATATAACTAACTTTTAAATTTTAATATTAACTATCTTGATAACTTATTTAGAAATTTCAGCACCCGCCCAAGCATTAATCAAGTTTAAAATTTCTTTAACGCACGCTAAACCAAATTTAAAATATAGAAAAATGATAAATGACAATCAAATTATATTTATGGTTTCATTCTCCGTGCGATGAGTAGAGAATAAAATTTATCAAACTAAATCATGAACTAAATATTGTTTATATTTTTGAATTTAGCTATATAATATATTCAAAATATAATAGGATAAAATATGTCTGATACTAATAACACAAACAATAATAAAAGTAATATTGAAAATAAACAAGAAGAAGATTTTTTCAAAAGGCATTTTACATTTATATTGTATTCTCTTATATGTGTAATATTTTTATTAGTTTTGATATGCAAATATTCTAAGTACACAGATGAAAGTAAAACATTGATAGAAAACAGCATAAAACAATTTGAATTAAACTCACAAATACAATTAAGCAATTATTATGAGTTCCTGAAAGAAACGGTGACAAATGAAAGTTTTGAAAATAAAGAGTTTATAAAAAATACATTAGAAGAAGCATTCAAACCTAATATAGATTTACTTAGAGAAACTCTAAAAGACAGTAAAGACTTTTCAATAAATACAGTAACTTTCTGGCTCGCATTTTTATCATTAATAATGATAATATTCACAATTTTGGCATATACGCCAATAATAAAATAATTGAAAGCAATCAAAAGCAGTCGGAACTTATTATAAAAGAAAACGAATTAAAATCTAAAGAAAGTATAGAAAATTTAAAAGCAGATTTTAACAATATGAAAGATAACATGCTTCAAGAAATTAATAATATAAAAAATAATTTATTAAAAGAAAATAAAGAATATATTGAAAATTTAAAATCGGATTTTGACAATATAAAAAATAATGTACTTAATGAAATGAATACTATAAAAACAGAAGCAATAAACGCAAAAGATAATGTCAAGGAATCAGAAAAAGAAATTGGTAATATAAAGTCTGATTTATTAAAAGAAAAAGATACTTTAATTGAAAATGCTAAAAAAGAATTAGATGAACAAAAAGATAAAATAACTGAATTTATAGAAACAATAAAAGATAATGCTATCAATGAAATAATTGATATAAAATATGAAATAAACAATAATAAAATAGAAGCTGAAAAATTAAATACTGAAATAGAAAAAATTAGATTAGAAGCAGAAAAAATGTTAAAAGAAATGAAAGAAGAAAGAGAGGCTCAAAAAGAAGAAGGAAAAACTATATTAACCAAAATGGAAAAGCAACAAAAAGTAAATGATTTATTCAATAAAGCTTTGATGGAAGATAATAAAAATAATAAAGAAGAATCAATAAAACTTTATACTGAAATATTAAAAATAGATCCTAAAAATATAATGGCTTTAAATAATAGACAGATAATATGTAATAATAGATACAGAGAGAGTAAGGAAGAAAAATATTTTAGTAAAGCATTAGAAAATTATAATAATGATTTATATACTAATAAAAATTACTATGGTACATATATCAACATATCGTTCTTATATTTGAATCATTATGAAATAAATAAAGAAAGCAAAGAAAGTTTAATACAAGCAGAAAAATATTTAAATGAAGGTTTAAAACTACATCCTAATAATTTAGAATTAATAAATAATTATGGTATACTATTGTATTTCAAATATAAAGAAAATAAAACAATTAATGATTTAACTAATTCTGAAATATATTTGAAAAAAGCTCTAAATGACAGCAGAATAAAAGAAGACATAGGAGAAACCTACTACTATTTACATCTTGTATACGATGAATATGCCAAACTTGATGAAAATATAAGCGGATATTCAAAAGAAGAATGCAAAAATAAAAGTGATAAGTATCTTCAACAGTCAAAAGATTTAGGATTTAAGCATTTTATGGATAATTAACATACTTAATATATCTACAAATAATTATAATTTATTAACATTATAAAATATTATTCTATATTATATAAATATATTTTTAATATATTATAAATCAAAAATACAGTCCTTTTGCTTCTTTGGGGCACCAAAAGAAGTGGGGGTGTGTGGGCAAAGCCACCACAAACAATAAAATTAAAAAACTAAATTTTGACAAACTTAAAAATTTTTAGTACATAGTAAAATGTCTGCATTTTAGCGAAAATTGTTTTTTAACTTCATTGCTTACTAATAAATTTGACATAACAAAGAAAATTAATTATACTATATAAAAATACTATTGACGAGGTGATATATGGAGAATAATATCAGTAATGAAGAACAAATAAGAAATAAGTTTGAAAGAATATTCCAATATGAAAACAATAAGAATGCATTCCTTGATTATTTTTACGGAAGATCAAACAGCTGCCCTACTTTAAGAAATTATTATGGTTATGAAGCTGAAGATATTTTTAAGTTTTATTTTGATGAAAATACTAAAGAAGAAGATAAAAAAGCTCTGTCAAGATACGCTGAAGCTATAATAAAAGATATATACAAAAACCAAAATGTTCATATAATTTTAAGATTATCCACTGGTGAAGATTTAGAAAAAGCATTAATAGAAAGTTATAATAATACGTATGAAAGAACTATATATGATAAAAAATATTCTAAAGCAACTTTAGCTAATAATGAAGCATCTAAATATATACAAATACAAGTAAATAATTTTTATAAGTTTTCAGAATTAGAGGCCTATGTATCTAAAGAGTTTAATCAATACTTAGAAAAAGTAAAAAATGACAATAAAGTATTATTGAATAAAGAGCCTCATTTATTATTAACTATTTTGGTATACCTCATAAATAGAGATGATGATAAAATCCTTATCAAACAGTTATTAAATTATATAGATTCTATAAAAATAAATGATGAAGAAACTATATCATTACTTTTTAGTATAGCTGATAAAGATGAAGAAGTTTATAAAAGATTAATGAATATTTTAAATAAAGATAATAACATCATTTATTTTCTTGTGAATATATACAAAGATATGACAAGAACTATAAAACTATATAAAAGATTATTTAAAGGATATTCAGAGGATAAAGGCTATTATTACTACACTCAAAAACTTATACCTGAATATTTAGAACTATGCAATTTCCCTAAAGAATGTATTTTATTAAACACAATAGTTAATAATAACACTATTTTTATTTCATATTTAACAGTAGAAGCAAAAAAATTATATGATGAAGACAAAGAAACATTTTATAAACTTTATGAGATAATAGAAAAGTCAAAATTGGAAAATTTATATCTTGATTATGCTATGCTTTCATCAATTATGCTTGCAAACGATGATAATAAATATAATATAGATACTAATTCCATTGTAGAAACTCTCAAAACAATGTGCGTAGAGTTATTAAAGATAATGCAGCCTATTAAAAGTTTTGATGAAATAACTTCTAAAAGCTTTAAATATGTAAAAGAAGAACCTTATGCTAATCATAGTCATTATTTGTCAGCTATAATGTCCTTTGACGGAATAAATGATGAAGCATCAGAAATTACTACTAAATTATTAAAGCATTACGGAATATACGGCAAAATTTCAATTTATGTTTCTATTCAGGAAATATTCTATAATAGAAATATTTTGGAAGCTAAAGAAAAATTAGTTAATGATAAAAAAGTACCATTAAAAGATATTTATTTATCATTATTAGATTCAAAAGATAATATTATCACACTTATAAAAAATAATGTGGAAGAAACAAAAACTATTATTGAAGAAAAGTCATTTATCACTTCTATAATGTCAAATATTCAAGGCACTATATCATTCATTAATTATATTTGCAGTGATAAGTTAAAAGAACTTATTGATAATAAATTCGATTTTGTTTTCAAAGTTCTTGATACAGCAAAATCAAAAGAAATAAAAAAGCATTGTGTATCAGTAATCAGCAATAATGAAAGCATTGTAAGAAGCGAAGTAGAAAAATTAGCAAATGAAGGAAAAGAAGCATCAAGAACAGTTTATAAAGAAATAATTAAATATTGGGATTTACAGAAGTTTGATGATGATTTCCAATTTACAAGCGTTGAAGAAATAGAATCACATTTAAATAAATACTATAATGAAGGACATGAAAGTCTAATAAAAGATATAGACGAAAATATACTTTCTAATATTTTATTAAAAGACAAACAAACTAAAGCACCTTTAAAAATAGTTCAGTATGTGTTTATGGAATATGTTGCATTAAAAGAGCCTTCAATATTAAAAGACTGCAACAAGATAGCAGAGTTCTTTGATATTGATTCATTTAGAAATGCACTTGATAATATATATTCTAATTGGCTTAACAATAAAGCTGATACAAAATTAAAAAATATACTTATTCCATATTGTATTTTCCAGCCTGAAGATAAACTATTAAAATTAAAGGCACAAATTGAAGAATGGGCATTGAATGCAAGAGGAGCATTAGCGGCACATGCAGTATATGCTATAGCATTAAATGCAAGCAAATTTGCATTAGTGTTAGTTGATACAATGTCTGTAAAAATTAAAAATAATCAGGTTAAAAATGCTGCTAAAGATGCATTAAAAAAGACTGCCAAAGCATTAGAGATTTCAGAAGATGAGTTAATAGACAAAATAATTCCAGATTTAGACTTTGATAAAAAAGGAATGCGAGAACTTCATTACGGAGGAGAAGCCGACAGAGTATTTAAACTTCAAATAAAAAATGATTTCACTATCGAAGTAACAGATTCAAATAATAAAGTTTTAAAATCACTTCCTGCGCCAAACAGCAAAGATGACAAAGAAACAGCAGATGCATCCAAAAAAGAATTAACTTTGATAAAGAAAAATATAAAAATGATAACTTCTAATCAAATAACAAGATTAAATAAAGTTTTATTAAACGGAAGAAAATGGTCTTATAAAACTTTTACTGAGCTTTTTGTAGAAAACCCTATAATGAATATATTTGCTTTAAAACTTATATGGGGCGTTTATGATGAAAATAATAATTTGATAGAAAGCTTCAGATACATGGAAGACGGAAGTTTTAATACTTTTGATGAAGAAGAATATATATTTGAAGATAGTTTTAAAAATAAAAAGAATATTACTTTAGTTCACCCTATAGAATTGGACGAAGAACAATTATCAAAATGGAAAACTCAATTAAGCGACTACGAAATATCACAGCCTATAAATCAGCTTGATTTATTATTTGAAGAAGTAAAAGAAGAACACATAAAAAACAACAAAATCATTTCCTTTGAAGATCAGGAAATAACAGCAGGCGAAATAATGTCAATGGCAAATAAAATGTCATTTGAAAGAAGCAGAGATATTGAAGACGGCGGAAGCTATACTTATTATGAATTAAAAGACTCTATATTAAATATTGCATGCCGTATAGATTTTGAATATATGTGGTTTGGAATAGAAGCTAACGAAAAAGTAACATTTAAAAATATTGCTTTCCACAGACTAGATGAAAACGGAAATTGCAATGCAGAAGAATATATAAATCCTTTAGACATTAATAAAAGATTTACTTCATCAATATACGGAACAGTAAAATCTTATTTTATAAAGTAAAAACTTTTTATAACCTGTATATACTAAGCATTTTTCATTTTGTCAAAAATGAATTTTTTTATTTTGATTATTTGCGGGGACTAGCCCCGCACCCCCCAGTTCTTTTATTGGTATAAAAGAACCAAAAGAACTGCATTTTTAACCTAAAATTAGGATATTACACCATATTTGATATATATTCTTAAAATATAAAGTTCTAGCAATTGCGTTTTTTGCAACTTTTTTGAGCGACAAAAAAGTTGATCAAATAAATATATTGTATTATTATAAACTGTAAAGGATATAAAATGAGTAAGGAAATTGAAAACTTCAATAGCAATTTTGATGATGAAATTTTTGACATGGCATTTGTGCTTAAAGAATCATGCTTAGGAGCTGGTAAGGCTCATAAAGATAAATATTATACTTTATACATTAATGCTATAGCTTTAAAAAATATTGACTCTAATGAAATTATAGAAAATGATAATATTATTATTCAGAAAAAAGTTAAAGAAACAAAAGAGTATTTTCAAACACTAAAAAGTAAAAGCATAGTAAGATTAAAGGTGAGAAAAGAAAAAAATAATAATGATTTGTATATGAGATTTTTGCTTGAAGATATAGTTGATAATGATTATAAAGATGATGATTTAAATGTTATATTAGAAAAATATTCTAAGCCTATTTATTATAAAGATGAAGAATTAGGAGATTTTGAGCTTAATAAATCTATTAACTGTTTTGAAAAAAATATGTCTTGGATTGATAATAATGATATATCAGTTTCATTTGATGATATTGATGAAGAACTAAATAAAAAAAGTATTGATGTAATAAAGAAAATATTAGCTAATAAAAAGGATATTGACAAAAAACTAAAAGAGTATATAGCAGAAAACATGCTTGAAGATGCCAACAACTGGAACGATGATGCGGAAAAGCCTCATATAAGCAAAGAAGATTTCACAAAATTAATAGCCTTAACATATATAACTATAAGCGAAGATATTATAACATTTTGGTTTGATGACGGGGATATTTTCTGGGGACACTCTATAGTAGTAGAAAGCGGCTATGATTTTAATTTTACAGATGCTCATATAGAAGGATAATTAAATTTACTTACCGCACGTAGAATAAAATTTAAAACATAAATTTATCTATAATTCAAATTCTATTATATAGTAAATTGTACTCACCGTGCGTTAAAGAAATTCTAAATCTGCTCAACACTTGGGCGGGTGCTATAATTTCTAAATAAATTATAAAGATAATAAATATTAAAATTCGATAGTTGGTTATAGAGAATAAAGGGCGGGATATGTAATAGATTTGTTTCAAAACTAAATTAATAAATATTTTCTGTATTTAAGTTTTAATAATTTTGTTTTTGCCCACACCCTACTTCAAAAATTTTGTATATAATTTTGTAAAGTAATTTTTAAACAACTATAATAACAATTTTTAAATTTATTATTGATATTTTTATCCTAGCATATTACAATAGTATTGAGGTATAAAAATGAACAAAGAAATTGAAGATTTTAATAAAAATTTTGACGATGAAATTTTTGACATGGCATTCGTACTTAAAAGATCATGCTGCAAATACAATAAAATTCCTTGGGAAAAATATTATACTTTATTTGTTTCAGCTATAGCTTTAAAAAATATTACTGCTAATCTAATTATAGAAAATACACATATTATCATTAATAAAAAAGTTGAACAAGCTGAAGAATATTTAAAAATACTCAAAGATGAAAGCATAGTAAGATTAAAGGTGATAAAAGAAAAAGATCCTGACGACTTCTATATTAATTTTTTACTTGAAGATATAGTTGATAGTAATTATAAAGATGATGATTTAAATAGCATATTAGAAAAATATTCAGAAATTATTTATTATAAAGATGAAGAATTAGGAAATTTTGAACTTAATAAGGATATAAACAGTTTTAAGAAAGAGATGCCTTGGACTGACAGTAATATTTCAATCTTCTTTGATAATATTGATGAAGAATTTAATAAACAAAGTGTTGATATAATCAAAAAAATATTCGCTAATAAAAAAGATATTGACAGAAAATTAAAAGAGTGTGCTGCAGAAAGTATATTTAAGCCTTATAATATGGAAAAAGAAGAATTCATAAAATCAATAAGTTTAACATCTATAAGCATAGATTCTAAAAACAGCATAACATTTTATTTTAATGACGGTGCAGGACATGCAATACCAGTAAACAGTGATTGGGATTTTAATTTTAAACCAATTACTAAACCAATGTTTTTTTAAATTTGCCTACTTCTTCCGCAACCTAAATAAATCTTAAAATATGAGTTATCTATAATTCAAATTCTATTATATAGTAAATTTTATTAAACGTGCGTTAATGAAATTCTAAATCTACTCAACACTTGGGCGGGTGCTATAATTTCTAAATAAGTTATAAAGATAATAAATTTTAAAATTTAAAATATATTTATAAAGTATAAAGGGCGGGGAATGTAATAAAAGCTTTAAAATTTAATTACACTGCCCCACCCTCTATCCTTTCAATTTTCACTCTCATTTTTATAATATTTTCTTTTTAATCTAAACTGTTATTCTAGCTGCCCACCCAAGATTTTTTTAAATTCATAACGTATTCACCACACGCAAAATAATTATAAAAAATACGGTTTAATAAGTAATACAATCTAATTATATTTATAATCTCTTTACCGTGCGTCAAAGTAATAAATAATATCTTTTTATATTTTTAAAGTATAGTATAATAATAAAAAATTATTTAGGCATTATTTATGAAAAATATAGAAAATAATAATCAAACAAACAAGAAAGAAAAAAGAAATTACCAAATGGATAATTATAATGTAATGATTAAATTATTTATATTATCTATGATAGTTTTTGCAGCACTTTATTTTGCACATAATTTACTTGTTTCTTATAGACTTGATAAAGCTATGGAAAGATATTCAAGTCCATTAGAAAATATTATTATCACTAAAGAAGAGTTTTATACTAATGTGATAATAACAGAGATAGAAAGCAATAAATTTATCACTAATAATATAATATTAAAAAGCTCATCAATAGAAGATTTACAAAACGCATTCGCCGAAGCTATAGACAGCCACACAAAAAATCTTCAAATATCAATGAGCGAAATAGTAAAATCATCATCGGATACATTAAATTTCTGGTTTGCCTTTATATCTGTAGTAATGATAGTGTTCTCATTTGCAGGAGCATTCGTAAATAATAATATTTTAAATGAAGCAAAAGCTCAGCTTAAAAATGTAGAGAAAGAATCTAAAAGCTCTATGAAAAAGATAGAACTTGCTACAAAAGAATTAATAGAAAAAAATGATAAAAATATAAAAATTAATTGGCTTTTTAATTTAGCTTATCAGGCAGCAAATAAAGAAGATTATAATTCTGCTATGGAATATTATAAACAAATATTAGTTATAGATTCAGAGAATTATACTGCTTATTATGGATTAGGATTATATGAAAATTATTTAAAAGAATATGAGAAATCAATAGAATATTTTGATAATGCAATTAAATATAATAATAAATATGTAGATGCATATTTTAATAGAGGTCTTTCTAAAATGAAATTAAAGAGATATGATGAAGCTTTGTCTGATTATAGTTTTGTAATAGAATTAGATAATAAATACATAAAAGCATATAGAAATATTGGTGTTATGAAAAATGAACTAGCAGAAAAAGAAATAAAAGAAAATAATTTAGATTATGCATATACATTACTTAATGAAGCTTTGGAATATATTAATAAAGCTATAAAAATTGATAACTTTAATGAAAGAGCTTATAGCAAAGACATTGCTATAAAGAATTTTAATATTGATGTATATTCTCAAAGGTATTTGGTTAGAGCTCTGATAAAAAGTAATATGTATATAATAGAGATAAAAAGAATGAATTTTAATAATTCCAAAAAGTTATTGGAAGAAATAAATGATGATTATTCTAAATCAATAGAATTATCTCCAAATAACTATTCTCCATATAATAGTAGAGCTTTTAGAAAAATTAAATTAGCTAATATAGAGTATGAATTAGGTAATAAATGTAAAGCAGAAGAATTATTAAATGAAGCTGTAGAATATAGCAGCAAAGGTATTGATATAAATAATAATTCAGCAATATATGATACCAGAGGATATGCTAAAACTAAACTTGCCAATATTGATAGGAATAACGGTAATATAGAAAAAGCAGTTGAAATATATAATGAATGTTTGGAAGATTTTTATAAAACTATAGAATTAAACCCTGAACATGATTATGCCTTAAACAGTATAGGCTACATTAAAAATATACTAGCCAACATTCAAAAAGAAAATATCTCCGAAGATGAATATAAACACTTAAAAGATGAGGCTTTACTTTATTTTGAAAAAGCATACAAAATAGCTAATGATGAATTAAAACCAAAAATGGAAAAGTACTTGATAAAGCTTGCAAAAGAAAATGACAGTGTCGGTATAGAGTTCTGTACTAAAAATGGTATTGATTATTTATGATATTTCATAAAAATAATTGGAGATAATGGGGCTCGAACCCACGACCCTCACAATGCCATTGTGATGCTCTCCCAAACTGAGCTATATCCCCTAGTCTTGAAAATGATAAATTATTTTAAATTAAAAGTCAATCTATTTGTATTCTTTACTATTAGATTATTAGTTATAATTTTTATATACTAACTAATTAAAAATATAACTACTTTATTAAAGTAAATCAAATAGTTATTGTTCTTTTTTTGCTTTCTAAAAATCAAAGTTATGTACTTTTTTGACTAACCAAAAAAGCTACTTCTTTTGTTGGCACAAAGAAGCTATATCCTCAACAAGCTCGGATACGCTTTCGCGAAAGACTGCATTATTAAATATCATCTTATATACTGTTGCTGATTTAATTATTTAATTTATAATTGAAATATAATTTTTTAAGAGTTTTTTTATGACTATACTAGACCTTAATGAAACAATATTATCTCCAAAAAAAATTAGTGAATGTAAGACAGAAGAACAATTAATATTATATCTTAAATTAGATTTAATGAGTCAAGCTCTTAATAAAGGAAAATATTTTAAATATAATATTATAACTATTACAGACGAAGAAGAAAAAGATTATACTTTAAACATAAGAGCTATAAATAATGATAATCTTGAAGATAAAATTTCAATTCCTTTTTATTTAGAAAATGTAATTCATCATTTTAGTACAGAAAAAGAAAATAAATACGAACTAAATTATAATATTAACTTTGAAAATATTATAATATCTTCTGGGATATGCATTCAAAATGTTAACTTTAATGGTTCAGTATATTTTCGCAATACTACTCTTCAATCTACTGTTGGAGTTTATAATTCTAATTTTAATAAAATATTAGTATTATCAAATTCTAATTTTTATCAACGTTTTCCATTAGAGTTTGATAATATAGAATTCAATAATATGTTATTGGTTGGATATTGTGAATTTAAATGCAGAGTTGAAATAAAAAAATCGAAATTTAATGGAATTTCATATTTTATTAAAAATACATTCAATTATATTTCATTATTTAGACAATGTGAATTAAATAATATTATTGGTTTTTATATATCTAATTTTCAATCAAATTTAGAATTCATAAATACAACGATGAATACTATTATGTATTTTCGTGGTTCTACAATAAATAAATTATTATTTAATGAAATTAAATTTAATGATAATAATTCTATTCTATCAATAGATAATAATTTCATAGAAAACAATTATTATGATAGATTTTTTAATTATTTATTAGAAGATGAAAAAAAAGAAATAGTAAAAGATATAAATAAAAAAAATAATGAAATAAATATAATGTGTTTTTATAATACAAGAATAACAGGAAAAATTGATTTACAAAATATAGAAGTAAAAGAAGCAGATTTTAAAGGCACTGTTATTAATGGAGGTTTAATCAATCCAGTTAATTTCAAAGTACATAAATTTGCCAACCGTGGAAGTGCTTTGTTTCTTAAACAGCAAGCCTATGCCTCAAATAATGCTATTGATGCTTTACAATATAAGGCTCAGGAAGTAGAACTCCATAAAGATGAATTGATAAAAAAGAAAGATAAAACTTATAAAGATTGGGCAGATATACTCTCTATTCAATTAAGTTCTTTATACAGCGATAATGGTCAGAATTGGGTTAAGGCTTTAGCTATGACCATAGTTATAACGGCTTTCTGTTTTACTATTTTTTATATTCCTGATTTAACTAAAGCTAATATAATACGTTTATATTATAAAAATCTATTTCCGGAGTTAATAAAATATTTTATACCTACTGATTACAGCCTTATAATAGCCTATGCCGCATCTAAATTGAATTTATTTTTAAAAACATTCGGAGTTTTAGTTTATTTTTTAGGTAAAGTTTTATTTTGGTACGGCTCAGTGCAAACCGTTCAGGCTTTTAGAAAGTTTTCCAAAGGTGCTTAATTACAAGTTGACAAAAAACATTTAATGTGTATACTTATGTGTATAAAAAAGAGGTGTTAAAAATGAAAAGTATTTATTTTTTAATGAACAAGGAGAATATACTTGAAAGCATCAGAAATCATAACACTTCTCAAAAAAGACGGCTGGTTTGAAATTGCTCAAAAAGGAAGCCATAAACAATTTAAACATAATACTAAAAAGGGAAGAGTTACAGTACCTTATCATAGTAATGTTGATTTATCTATAGCTGTTATAAAAAGCATAGAAAAACAAGCTCAAATAAAAATTTTAAATAAATAGTTTGTTTTATAAGATATTTTATTATGAAAAAAAATATAGAAACATTTGTAGCAAATATATATAAAGTAAAATCTGGTTATAATTCTACATTTTATGATTTTGACGGATGCATTAGTGCAGGTAAAACTTTAGAAGAAACAATAAATAATTCTAAAATAGCACTTCAAATGCATATTGACGGCATGATAGAAGATGGAGAAAAAATTCCAAAAGCATCTAGTTTAGAAAAAATTATTAAAGAAACGGAAGATGAACCTATAACTAGAATGTTAATAGAAGTAAAAGTTTCAAGAGAAAAGAAAAAAAGAATAGATGTTACATTAGATGAAAGTTTAATAAAAATGATAGATAATTTATCTTCAAATAGAAGCGAATTTATAACTATAGCTACTAAAAATTACATATCTAATTATTATAAGTAAATAATATTGTCTTTAGTGCAAACTGTTCAGGCTTTTAGAAAGTTTTCTAAAGGTGCTTAAAATATATAATTAATTGAAAATATTTATAATTAAATCTCTTTTTTTAGTTTCTCATATTCATCTATAGAGATATTTATGTCTTTTAAAATTTTTCTGATTAAACCTCTTGTTAAATCTTCATTATGAACAGGTATAACAGTAGTAAGACCAATATCATTAATAAAAAATTTATGACTTCCTTTTTGCCCTAATTCTTTAAATCCTAACAATATCAAAATCTTTATCATAGTTTTTGAATCACATATAGACAATTTACTCATATACTAACTTCTACCTTGTCAGCCTTTATGAGTTTATTATATTTATAATTATCTTTCAAATAGTTATATTCTTCAACTTCAAGGCAAAGCTCTATAACTTCTTTTATTCTTATATATAATTCATCTATTGATTTTGCTTGAGTATAACAGCTTTTTAATGCTGGTATGGTTGCTATATACATACCGTCTTCATCTTCCTCTATAATAATATTAAAATCATATTTAGACATATAAAATCCTATTATAATAAAGATTTTTTATTATATAGTTTTTCATTCATTATGCAATTATAAATAATAATTTTTATTAAACAGATTTTTTATACAATTCAGGCTTTTAGAAAATTTTCCAAAGTAGCTTAAAATATTATATTTAAAATTAAATAAACTACTATTTGTTATTGATGCACAAAATATATATAAAATTTTCAAGCAATTTTTTAATCTCTATACTTTATCATAACAATTTTTCTGCCGTCATCTTCATAATAAAAATCATCTGTATATAAAGAAATCAAAAATATTCCTCTGCCGCTGTCTTTATAAATATTATCCTGAGATTCAGTTAAACCTATCATTGCCAAACAATAGTCAAAACCGCTGCCCTCATCTTCTATTATTATTTCAACTTTTTCACAATCTATAGTAAAAGTAATATAAACATTTTTATTAGAATCATTTTTATTTCCATGAACTATGGCATTAGTTAATGCTTCTTCAAAGGCTATTTGTAAGGCATCACACTGCTCTACACCATTAGAATGAAGCATATTTAAAAAATAACTGGAAATTTTCGGTATTAATGACTTATCACTTTGTATTTTTATCGATGACATTTTTTTATCAACTTTATTTAAACAATACTTAGCATACATAACAATACTCTACCCAAAAACAACTACATTCCATCTAGTCGTGTTACTATAATAAGTTACCTATAGTATAGTAAAATAAAAGACACATTTCAAGTTTTTTTAAAAATATTTACATTACTATAAATAATATTTTTTTATATATTATCTATTGACAATAATTTTAATTTGAATACAATTTATATAAACATAATATATGTTTATTTTTATATTAAAGGATTTTTTTATGAAATATATGAACCTTTATAGAGGATATGAAAAAAGAAAAGAAGCTATTGATAAAAAAATATCTTCTATTATAGAAAGAAGTCAATTTGTATTCGGTGCAGAATTAGATGAATTAGAAAAAGAATTAGCAAATTATACAGGTGCTAAATATGCTGTTGGAGTATCATCTGGACATGTTGGTTTAGTACTTTCACTTTTAGCTCTTGGATTTAATGCTGGAGAAGATCATTCTAATAAAGAAGTAATAGTACCAGCTATGACTTTCTTCTCTACTGCTGAAGCTCCTGCATTTTTAGGTATGAAAGTAAGAGTATGCGATATTGATGAATACTTCAATATGGACGTAAAAAAACTAGAAAGCTTAATAAATAAAAATACAGTTGCTATTATACCAGTTAATTTATTCGGACAATGTGCTAATTATGATGTTATACTTGATATAGCTAAAAAAAATAATATATTTGTTATAGAAGATGCCTGCCAATCATTCGGAGCAAGCTATAAAAATATCAAATCATGTTCCGGAAAATTAGGCGATATTGCAGTAACATCATTCTTTCCAGCTAAACCATTAGGCTGCTTCGGTGACGGCGGAATGGTATTTACTAATAATGAAGATTTATATACAAATCTCAAACAATTACGTCATCATGGTGATGAAGGCGGTATGACTCATATAAAATTAGGTACTACAGGAAGATTGGATAATTTACAAGCTGGAATATTATTAGAAAAATTCAAAGGCTTCGATAAAGATATGGATCATAGAAGAAATGCTGCTGAATATTATAATGAAAAATTAAAAGATGTAGTAAAAGTACCGCAAGTTGCAGAATATACTCAAAGCGTACATGCTCAATATGTTATACAAGTAGAAAATAGAGATGAAGTTAGAGCTAAATTAACAGAATTAGAAGTACCTACTGCACTTTACTACCCTCACCCTATACATTTAGCTCCTGTATTAGTTAAAAAGTTAGGATATAAAGAAGGAGATATGCCAGTATCTGAATATGCTTCAAAACATAATTTGGCATTGCCTATAGATAATGACATTCTTAAAGAAGAACAGGATATAGTTATAGAAGCTATCAAAAAAGTTGTAAAATAAAAAGCTAAACAAGCCAATACAAAATAAATGCTTACTGCTTGGCAGCGGCACAAACATATAAATAAATTTATTTTCTGGTTATAGGTAAGTTTATCGCTTTAAAACTCAATAATATATATAAAATGGGAGGGTTTATTCCTCCCATTTTTGTACAATTCATAATATTTTTCATCATTTATTTAAATAAAATTTTCACAAATAACACTATTTCTATATTTTACATGATTTAAAGAAATTAATTTATTATACTATATAGTATATATAATTTATTATTGTATACATAATAAATTTGACAAATAGTACAATGTTTTATATTATATAAAATAGAGGTGTAAAAAGATGAACAGGATAAGTAAATTAATCGATCATACCATTCTCAAACCCGAGGCAACAATAGATGATATAAGAAAGTTATGCATAGAAGCAAAAGAATATGGATTTTATTCTGTATGTGTAAATTCAGCTTATGTTAATGTTGCTTATAATTTCTTACTTCATTCAGATGTCAAGGTTTGTTCTGTAGTTGGCTTTCCTCTGGGTACAATGATGAAGGAAGCAAAAGCATACGAAACTAAAGTGGCTATTGACAGCGGTGCTGATGAAATAGACATGGTTATCAATGTAGGCTTGCTAAAAAGTAAGAAAATAGATCTTTTTGAACGTGACATAAAAAAAGTAAGAGATGCATGTCATGCCAGTGTATTAAAAGTCATTATAGAAACCTGCCTTTTAACTGATCAAGAAAAAGTCTTAGCATGTAAAATAGCAAAAGAATGCGGAGCCGATTTTGTGAAAACATCTACAGGATTTTCCACTGCTGGTGCTACAGAACATGATGTAAAACTCATGAGAGAAACAGTAGGAAAAGAAATGGGTGTAAAAGCTTCAGGCGGAATAAAAACTTATGAAGATGCTTTAAAAATGATTGAAGCCGGAGCAAACAGATTAGGCACAAGCAACGGAATTGCTATAGTAAAAGCAGAAAAACAATAAGGATTATTATATTTTTATAATTATTAATCTTTAACTGTTTTATTTATCACTAGGAGTTAAAGTTATGGAAATTAAACCTTTTTATGATGAAGAAGCAGCTAAAAATGGACTTCTTCAATACCATATAAAATTAAAGGAAGGCGATGTTGCTAGATATGTACTTCTTCCAGGGGATCCGAAAAGAGTTGGTTATATAGCAAAATTTTTAGATAATCCAGAGTTAAAAGCTGATTATAGAGAATATGTAACTATAACAGGTAAATATAAAGGAGTAGATGTATCAGTAACTTCTACAGGAATAGGAGGCCCTTCTGCTTCAATTGCTATGGAAGAACTTATCAAAGTTGGTGCTGATACATTTATAAGAGTTGGTACTGCAGGCGGACTTAGTTTAAAAGTAAAACCAAATGATTTAGCTATAGCACAAGCTGCCATAAAAGATGAAGGCACAACAAAAGAATATATACCTCTTGAATACCCTGCCATTGCTAATACAGATATTATGCTTGCATTAAGAGATGCAGCTAAAAAAAGAAATCATAATTATCATATAGGCGTAGTACACAGTAAAGACTGTTTCTATGGAGAATTGGAACCTCAAAATTCATTCTTTAGAGAAAAATTTGAAAATAATCTTAAATATTATACTTTATGCGGAGCAATAGCATCAGAAATGGAATGTGCTGCTTTATTTGCTTGTGCTTCATTAAGGAGAGTAAGAGCAGGCGGTATAATGCATATAGTAGAAAATACTATGATAGAAAGAATGGGTACTCATTTAGAATACAGTGATAACATAGAAAATATGATATTAACTGCATTAGAAGCTATAGTATTATTAAATGAAAAAGACAAAAACGCTAAAAAGGGGTAATAAAATATGTTTCCAAAAGCCTATTATAAAGAAAATGAAAATTTAGTACATCATCTAAAATTAAAAAAAGGAGATGTAGGCAGATATGTAATAATGCCTGGTGATCCTAAAAGATGTTCAAAAATAGCTAAAAGATTTGATAATGCAGAGTTAATAGCAGATTATAGAGAATATGCAACTTATACAGGCTATATAAATGGAGTTAAAGTTTCTACTACTTCACATGGTATAGGAGGCCCTTCAACTGCTATAGCTTTAGAAGAACTTATCAAAGTTGGTGCTGATACATTCTTACGCGTAGGTACATGCGGCGGTATGAATATGGATGTATTACCAGGAGATGTTGTCATAGTAAATGGTGCTATCAAAGGCGGCGGTACTATGGACAATTATATACCAAAAGAATTCCCATGCGTACCTAATATAGAAGTTTTAGAAGCTATGATTGAAGGTGCTGAAAAAGTAAAAACAAGAACACATGTAGGTATAGTTCAATGTAAAGATGCTTTTTACGCTCAGCATGCTCCAGAAAGTATGGCAGTTGATAAAGAATTATTATATAAATGGGATAGTTATATAAAAGCAGGCTGTTTAGCTTCTGAAATGGAATCTGCTACTTTATTTGCTGTAGGTGCAGCTAAAAACGTACGTACTGGTGCAGCAATGTTAGTATTACATAATCAAGAAAGAATAAAAAATAATATTAATGATCCAAAAGATTATACTGGCGAGGAGGCTATAGATTTAATAATAGAATCCATTAAAGTTTTAATAGAAAAAGATAGAATTTAGGCTGCAGCATGTATAAGAAAATAGTATTATTGTTATTATTTATCATTTTGTTACTATCATCTTGTAATGTAAATATGGAATCAGAAGACGATGCAACAAGCGGTGCTGAAATAGCAGTATTAATAGATTTAGGTACCATAGATGATAAATCCTTTAATCAAAGTTCTTGGGAAGGTGTAGAGGATTATGCAGAAACTAGAAGAATAAGTTATCAATATTATAAAGTACCGCAAAAAGATAAAGATTTAGATTCTTTTATAAAAACTGTGGATATGGCAGTAGATAACGGAGCCAAAATAGTTGTAAGTACTGGGTTTATTTTTCAAGAAACAATTTACGCAGTACAAGATGATTATCCTGATGTTAATTTCATTCTTATAGATGGAGTTCCTCAGCGTGAAGGTGATATAAAAATAACAAGCAACACTACTTCTATTTTATTTGCTGAAGAAGAAGTTGGTTTTCTAGCAGGTTATTCTGTAGTTAAAGACGGATATACTAATTTAGGAGTAATAGCAGGTCTGCCCTATCCTACTGTAAAGAGATTTGGTTATGGATTTATACAAGGTGCAGATTTTGCTGCTTCTGAATTAGAACTTGATAAACATTCTATTAAAATAAAATATAATTATATTGGAAATTTTGATGATACTGAGGAAAATCAAAAGCAAGCTGAAAACTGGTATAATGAAGGCGTGCAGGTAATATTTGCTCCTGCAGGCGGTGCTGCTTATTCAGTTATGAGTGCTGCTGAAAAAACAGGAGGATTGGTTGTAGGAATAGATGTTGATCAGAGTTTCGAATCTCCTACTGTTATTACTTCTGCTGTAAAAATGATAAGAGAATCTGTTTATAATGCTATTGATAATTATTATAAGGGAAGATTTGAAGGAGGAAAAACCGTTGTTTTAGACGCTAAAGTTAATGGTGTAGGTCTTCCTATGGATAATTCTAAGTTCAGAACATTTAGCAGAGAAAATTATAATAATATTTATAAAATGCTTGTTGATAAAAGGATAGTTGTGTTAAAAGATACTTATACAGAAACTCCTAAAGGGTTACCTACTAGGATAGTTAAAGTAGATTATATAGAATAAATCTAATATTCTATATAGAGGAATAACAAATATGAAAAGAATTTTTATTTTAATTGTTATAGCTGCTGTTTTTGCTTCTGTTATGTTATGCTGTAAAGGAAATGAAAACAGTAATAATTTTGAAATAGCTGTTTTAATAGATTTAGGTACTGTTGATGATAAGTCTTTTAATCAAGGTTCTTGGGAAGGAGTAAAAGACTATGCAGAAAATTACGGCATTACACATAAGTATTATAAAGTACCAAACAAAGACATTGAATCCTATTTAAATACAATAGAGTTAGCAGTAAAAGGCGGAGCAAAATTAATAGTAACACCGGGTTATATGTTTGAACCTGCCATTTACAAAGCACAAGACCTTTACACAAATGTACATTTCATATTAATAGATGGAGAACCTCAAGACGGAACTTATACTGATTATAAAACAGCAACAAATACAATTGCAATACTTTATGCAGAAGAAGAAGCAGGATTTTTGGCAGGTTATGCTATAGTAAAAGAAGGTTATAAAAATTTAGGCGTTTTAGCAGGGGTAGCACACCCTGCAGTTATAAGATTTGGTTATGGATTTGTACAAGGTGCTGAATATGCTGCTAATGAATTACAGCTTCCAAAAAATTCTATTAATATAAAATATACTTATGTAGGCAATTATGATGCAAGCCCAGAAAATCAAACATTAGCTACTTCTTGGTATAAAAGCGGTACAGAAGTAATATTTGCTCCTGCTGGCGGTGCTGCTTATTCAGTTATGAGTGCTGCTGAAAATAATAATGGATTAGTTATAGGAGTAGATGTTGATCAGAGTTTTGAATCTCCTACCGTTATTACTTCATCTATGAAAATGATAAGAGAATCTGTTTATAATGCAGTTGCTTCATATTATAATAATACTTTTGATGGCGGAAAAACTGTTATTTTAGATGCTAAAGTTAATGGTGTAGGTCTTCCTATGAATACATCAAAATTTAAAGTATTTACTGAAACTGACTATAACTATATATATAATCAACTTATAAAGAAAAGTATAAAGATATTAAAAGATACTGATGTAACAAGTGTAACAGAATTACCTATAAAATTGGTAAAAGTGGATTATATAAAATAGTATATATTTAATTTTGGCTTTAATAAAATTAAGCATAAATATTTTATCAAACAGGAGAATGAGAATATGAAAAAATTGCTCACTTCAATCATCATTATTATGGCTTTTATGGTAATTGTTTCATGCGGCGGCAGTAATAAATCTGGCGGATATGAACTAGCATTAATTACTGATGTTGGTACTATAGATGACAGATCATTTAACCAAGGGGCTTGGGAAGGTTTGACTCAGTATGCTCAAGAAAAAGGCATATCTCATAAATATTATCAACCTGCTCAAAAAACTACTGATGCTTATGTTGATGCTATAGATTTAGCAGTTGCAGCTGGAGCAAAATTAGTAGTAACTCCAGGTTTCTTATTTGAACCTGCTGTTTATAAAGCTCAAGACACTCACCCTAATGTTAATTTCGTACTTTTAGATGGTACTCCTCAAGACGGCACTTACACTGATTTCAGAATTGAGAAAAATGTTTATTCTGTACTTTATGCAGAAGAACAAGCCGGTTTCTTAGCTGGATATGCTATAGTAAAAGAAGGATACACTAATTTAGGTGTTATGGCTGGTATGGCTGTTCCTGCAGTTATAAGATTCGGTTATGGTTTCGTTCAAGGTGCAAATTATGCTGCTAAAGAAATGAAATTAGTTTCTGGAAGTGTAAAAATCAACTATACTTATATAGGAAATTTCAATGCTACTCCTGAAAACCAAACTTTAGCTACTTCTTGGTATCAAAGCGGAGTACAAGTAATATTTGCTCCTGCTGGCGGTGCTGGAAACTCTGTTATGAGTGCTGCTGAACAAAATAATGCTTTAGTTATAGGTGTAGATATAGACCAAAGTGCTGAATCTCCAACTGTTATTACTTCTGCTATGAAAATGCTTGGAGAATCTGTATACAATGCTATAGATGATTTCTATAAAAATCAATTCCCTGGCGGAAAATCTGTTGTACTTGATGCTAAAGTTAATGGTATAGGTCTTCCTATGAAAACTTCAAGATTCAAAGTATTCAATCAAAATGATTATGATTTAATATATCAAACTCTCATTTCAGGAAGTATAAAAATTCTTACAGACAAAGATGCTAAAGATGTTAATCAATTACCTTTAGATATAGTTAAAGTTAATTTTATACAATAATTAAAAGTTAGTTGAAATTTTAGAGATACCATCATTTATTAATGTTGGTATCTCTTTTATGGTTATAAAAATTTGCAGATAAACGGGGATAAGAAAATATGGAAAATTCAGAATATGTTGTTGAAATGCTTAATATTACTAAACGTTTTAAAGGAATAGTAGCCAATGACAATATTACTATACAATTAAAACGAGGAGAAATTCATGCTTTGCTTGGTGAAAATGGTGCCGGCAAATCTACGCTTATGAGTGTACTTTTCGGACTTTATAAGCAAGAAGAAGGAATTATTAAAGTTAATGGCAAAGAAGTGAATATTGACAACCCTAATACTGCTAATGCTCTTGGTATTGGTATGGTGCATCAGCATTTTAAACTTGTTCATAATTTCACTGCTTTAGAAAATATTATGCTTGGAGTAGAAACAGTAAAATATGGTATGCTTCAAGTTGATGATGCCAGAAAAAAAGTAATGGAACTTAGTAAAACTTATGGTCTTGAAATTTATCCCGATGCCCTTATTAGCGATTTGACTGTAGGTATGCAGCAAAGAGTAGAAATCTTAAAAATGTTATATAAAGACAATAATATACTTATTTTCGATGAGCCTACTGCTGTACTTACACCTAATGAAATTGAAGAACTTATGAAAATAATGAAGTCATTAGCTAATGAAGGAAAATCTATTCTTTTTATAACTCATAAATTAAACGAAATAAAAGAAGTTGCTGATAGATGTTCTGTTTTAAGAAAAGGAAAATACATTGGAACAATAGATGTAAAAACTACTACAAAAGAGCAAATGTCAGAAATGATGGTAGGAAGAAAGGTATCTTTAGTAGTAGAAAAAACTGAGGCTAAGCCAAAAGATGTTATTTTATCTGTAAAAGATTTAAGTGTAAAATCAAATGGAAGCACAAAAAATGTTGTTAATAATGTATCTTTTGAAGTACGTGCCGGTGAAATAGTATGTGTTGCTGGTATTGACGGAAACGGACAAACTGAACTTATATATGCTTTAACTGGTCTTATAGAAATGAGTACTGGAAATGTTACTTTAAATGGAAAAGATATTACTAATTTATCTATAAGAAATAAAACTTTAAGCGGTATAGGACATATACCAGAAGACAGACATAAACATGGACTTGTACTTGATTATACACTTGGAGAAAATTTAATACTTCAAACTTATTTCACTGACAAATTCCAGAAAAATGGATTCTTAAAATTTAAAGAAATGGAAGAATATTCTAAAGTATTAATAGATAGATTTGATATAAGAAGTGCTCAAGGTTCTAAAACAATAGCAAGAAGTATGTCTGGAGGTAATCAGCAGAAAGCTATTATTGCAAGAGAAATAGACAGAAACCCTGATTTACTTATAGCTGTTCAGCCTACAAGGGGCTTAGATGTTGGTGCTATTGAATATATACATAAAGAATTAATAAGGCAGCGTGATAATGGAAAAGCTGTTCTACTTGTTTCTTTAGAACTTGACGAGGTAATGAATTTAAGTGACAGAATACTTGTTATGTATGAAGGCGAAATAGTAGCAAATGTTTATCCTAAAGATTTGACTATTAATGAACTTGGTCTTTATATGGCAGGCTCTAAAAGAAGTGCATAATTTTTTGGTTTATAGTGTATTAGAAAATTTATTTTATATATTCTTTTGGTTTAATAGCTGTTATGAGAAACATAAATAGAATGAATAATTACTTTGTGCGTTACCTTCTAGGCTCTATTGGTAATGAATATATACTCAAATATTATGTATATAAAGAAATTCATAATCTAAAAACTATCAATATACAAAATTTTCTAAAAAATATTAATTTAAAAGAATATATTTTTAATATTAAGAATATTATTAAAAAGTTAATGATTATTAGCTTATGTCAGTTCTCAGAAGTCTAAAAAATCATAATAGATAATTATACTGTTGTTATAAAAGGAGTGCTTATGAGTGATAACAATAATCTCAAAAACAAATTATCAAACATTTTAGAGAAAGATGGTTTTATTAATATATTCTCATCTTTTCTCGCAATTATTATAGGGTTGCTTTTAGGACTAATAATACTTCTTATAAGCAATGCTGCTGATGCCTTTCCTGCCTTTATGACTATACTCTCAGGAGGATTTTCAGGAGGAGGCAGAGGTATGGGACAGGTTATATATACTGCTACTCCTTTAATATTAACAGGACTTTCTGTTGGCTTCGCTTTCAAAAATGGTCTATTTAATATTGGAGCTTCAGGACAATTTATAGTAGGTGCTTATGCTGCTGTACTTGTAGCTATTAAATGTACTTTTCTTCCGCCTGCTATTCATTGGTTAGTTGCTTTGTTTGCTTCTTTTATAGCTGGAGGACTTTGGGCTTATTTGCCTGGTTTTTTAAAAGCTCATTTCAATGTTAATGAGGTTATTTCAAGCATAATGATGAACTATATTGGTATGTATTTAGTTAATTATCTTGTTACTCTTACAGTTTATGATATGCTTAAAAACCAATCTCAAAATATACCTCCTTCTGCTATGATGCCTACAATGGGACTTAATGTTATATTCAAAGGTTCAAGTGCCAATGGAGGCTTTTTTATTGCTGTTATAGTAGTTATTATAGTATATATAATACTTTCAAAAACTACATTCGGTTTTGAACTTAAAGCATGCGGTCTTAATAAAGATGCCAGTAAATATGCAGGTATTAACGAAAAAAGAAATATTATTCTTTCTATGGTAATAGCTGGTGCTTTAGCAGGACTAGGCGGAGGACTTTTATATCTTTCTGGTGTTGGTAAACATATAGAAGTTGTTGACGTTCTTGCTGAAGAAGGTTTTATGGGTATACCTATTGCTTTGCTTGGACTTTCTCACCCTATAGGAATATTAATAGCAGGTCTTTTCATTGCTCATATTACTGTAGGCGGTTTTTATATGCAAATATACAATTTTACTCCTGAAATTATAGAAATGATTATTGCTTCTATAATATATTTCAGTGCTTTCGCTTTGCTATTTAAATATATAGTTGGATTTATATCCAAAAAAATAAAGAAAACAGAAGAAAAGAATGCTAATGAGTAAAGTTAGTAAAATAAAAAGGAGTTTTTAATGGAAACAATTTATTTTTTAGTACAGCAAACAATGTTTTTTTCTATACCTCTTTTACTTGTAGCATTAGGCGGAATGTTCTCTGAAAGAAGCGGTGTAGTTAATATTGCCCTTGAAGGTATAATGATAATTGGAGCTTTCGCCGGAATATTTTTCATAAGCAGATTCGGTGCTCTTTTCCCTCCAACTGTAACATTATTCATAGCTATGATAATTTCTGCCTTATCCGGAATAATATTCTCTTTGCTTCATGCTTATGCTGCTATAAGTATGAGTGCCGATCAGGTTATAAGCGGTACTGCTTTGAATATATTCGCTCCTGCTTTTGCCATATATGTTACAAGAGCTATTCAAGTAGTTCAGCAAATAACTTTTGTTAATAATTTTAGAATAGAATCTGTTCCTATACTCGGAAGCATACCTATAATAGGAGGATTATTCTTCAAAAACACATACATAACAACATACATAGGATTCATAATACTTGCATTATCTTGGTTTGTACTTTATAAAACTAGATTTGGTCTTAGACTTAGAAGCTGCGGAGAGCATCCTCAAGCTGCAGATTCTGTAGGTATTAATGTTTATAAAATGCGTTATATTGGTGTTGCTATATCAGGAGCTTTAGGCGGTTTAGGAGGTTTGGTATTTGTTATTCCTACTTCTACAAACTTCAATGCTACTGTTGCTGGTTACGGATTCTTGGCTTTGGCAGTACTTATATTCGGACAATGGAAGCCTATGAAAATACTTTATGCAGCGTTTTTCTTCGGTCTTATGAAAACATTAGCTTCCGCTTATTCAGGAATACCAATTCTTGCTAATTTGCCTATATCAAACAATATATACAAAATGATTCCTTATATAACAACTATAATAGTACTTGCATTCACTTCTAAAAATTCACAAGCTCCTAAAGCATCTGGTATCCCTTATGATAAGAGTGTAAGATAATTAATTAATATTATTATTACAAAGCTGGGAGGAAATTAAAACTCTCAGCTTTTTTATTTATAATTTTTTTAAACGCACGGTGAACAAAATTTAAAATATAATTAATTCAAATTGCAAATAAATATATATTCTTAGCTTAATTCTACGTGCGGTAATAACACAATAAATTAAAAAATATCTTGGGCGGGCAGCTTAAATAACTATTAAAACAAAAAAGAAAAATTATACTAAAATATCAAAAAGAATTATAAATATAAAGGGTGGGAAAATGTAATAAGATTTTGAAACTTAGCTTCATTCTGTAAGCGGTAAATAACACAATAAATTTAAAAAACTTGGGTGGGAAGCTTAAATAACTGTTAAAACAAAAAAAGAAAAATTATACTAAAATATCAGAAAATAATTGTAAGCCTAGAGGGTGGAAAAATGTAATAAGATTTTAAAACTTAGCTTCATTCTGTAAGCAGTAAATAACACAATAAATTTAAAAAAACTTGGGTGGGCAGCTTAAATAACTGTTAAAACGAAAAAGAAAAATTATACTAAAATATCAAAATAAATTGTAAATATAAAGGGCGGGCAAATGTAATAAGATTTTGAAACTTAGCTTCATTCTGGAGGCGTTAAATAACACAATAAATTAAAAAATATCTTGGGTGGGCAGCTAAAATAACTATTAAAACAAAAAAGAAAAATTATACTAAAATATCAAAATAAATTATAAATATAAAGGGCGGGCAAGTGTAATTAAAGTTTGTAAAATATTTATTTTCTATATATAATTAAAATAAATTTTATATATTGGATTTTTTTATGCTTAAATATGATTCAAAAGAAATATTAGATTATGTTATAAAATGCAGAAGATATTTACATTCTATACCTGAACTTGGAAGCGATTTACCTAAGACTCAGGAATTTGTAATAAATGAACTTAATAATTTTAAAAATATTAAATATACAAAAAATAAAAAAGACTCCGGCATTATAGCCTATATTAATGGCAATAAAACAAATAATTCAAAAACTGTAGCTTTAAGAGCAGATATGGACGCTTTGCCTATAAAAGAAGAAACAGATTTTGAATATAAATCCTGCAATAACAATATGCATGCATGCGGTCATGATGCCCATGCTGCAATACTTTTAGGTGCCTGCAAAATACTTAATGATAATATAGATGAGTTTTCTGGAACTGTTAAATTTTTATTTCAAACAGGAGAAGAAACAGGAACAGGTGCCAAAATAATGATTGAAGAAAATGCATTAAAAGATGTTGATGCAATATTGGGAGTACATGTTGGAAGTTTTGCTTTGGACACACCTAATGGATTTTTTATTATTCAGGAAGGGCCTATACTTGCTTCCACAGATAAGATTATAATAAGAGTAAAAGGAAAAGGAACGCATGGAGCTTATCCTCATGCGGGTGTTGATCCTATAGTTATGTCTGCTGAAATTATTAATGGACTTCAATCAATAATAACTAGAGAAATAGATCCGTCTGAAACTGTTGTTTTATCGCTTTGCAAAATCAACGGAGGAACTGCATTTAATATTATACCAGATGTTATAGAAATAGAAGGTACAATAAGAGCTTTTAGTAATGAAGTGCGTGATTTCTTTATAAAAAGAATAAAAGAAAAATCAAAATTAATTGCAGAATCATTAAGAGGAGAATGCGATATTGAAATAATAGAATATGCATGTGTAACTAATAATGATAAAGATATAACTAACACAGTAAAAGACACTGCCCAAAAAATATTTTCAGATGATGCAGTTTGGAATCATTATTATAAACCTAGTATGGGTGGAGAAGATTTTTCTTATTATTTAAGAGAAATTAAAGGCTGTTTTGCTTTATTTTCTACTATTACTGATAAAAAAATACCTAATCATAATAGTAAATTTGAAATTAATGAAAGTAAATTAAATATGCCTTCAGAACTTATGGCTAATTGGGCTATTAACTTTTTAAATAGCTGATATTACATAAATTGAATTATACTGTTTATTATTTAAGATACATAAACAAAATATAATTTTTTTATTATATTTAAAACGAAATTAATATTTTTAGGGAAACAATAAGAATGGTATATGAAATTTTTTCTAATAGATTTTCAATAGGAATAATATCCTATGTTGTTTTTATAATATCAGCAAGCACACATGAATACTCGCATGCCAGAACCGCATACTCACTTGGAGACAGAACAGCTATGCGTCTTGGAAGGCTTACGCTTAATCCATTAGCACATGTTGATATATTGGGAACTGTTATACTGCCATTACTTGCGGCTATTACTGGAATTCCTGTTATAGGTTGGATGAAAGCTGTACCTGTTAATCCTAATAATTTTAATAATTTTGAAAGAGATCAGGCATTAGTATCATTTGCAGGCCCTTTTGCTAATTTAATAATGGCAACTATAGCATTTATTATAATGAAGATACTTACTTTTACAGTTAATGGTACTTTTATAATATATAAACTTATTATGCTTTTAGAGCAGCATAGTAATATTGTAACTAATATCATGCTTAATGCATTACCTATAGTTTTAACAATATTATTTATGTTTTATGTAATAAATATAATGCTTATGTTTTTTAATCTTTTGCCTTTTCCTCCATTAGATGGCGGTTGGATATTGAGATTCTTTTTATCTCCAAGAGGAAAAGAAACTTATGATAAAATATATCCTTATGGATTTTTAATATTATATGCTTTATTATTCGTTGGAATATTAAGAACTGTATTATCATTTATACAAACTATGTCGCAATATATACTAGGAAGCGAAACTATAAAAATAATATTTTCTATATAACATATAGTAAACTTCATTAACGCACGGTGAATAGAATTTAAAATATAATCGAATTTGAATTCAAAATAAATTTATATTTTTAGATTTGCTCTACGTGCGGTAAATAAACAACAAATTTAAAAAAAATCTTGGGCGGGCAGTTAAAATAACAGAAAAAACAAAAAAGAAAATAACACAAAAATATCAGAAAATATTGAAAGCCTAAAGGGCGGGCAAGTGTAATTTTAATTTTAAAACTTTTATTACATACCCCACCCTTTATACTTTATATTGTATTTTTATTTTAAATATTCATTATCTTTATAGATTAATCAGAAATTTCAGCACCCACCCAAGTTTAAATTAAATAAAAAATGCATTTAACGCACGGTGAACAAAATTTAAAATATAATCGAATTTGAATTCAAAATAAATTTATATTTTTAGATTTGCTCTACGTGCGGTAAATAAACAACAAATTTTAAAAAAATCTTGGGCGGGCAGTTAAAATAACAGTAAAAACAAAAAAGAAAATAACACAAAAATATCAGAAAATATTGAAAGCCTAAAGGGCGGGCAAGTGTAATTTTAATTTTAAAACTTTTATTACATACCCCACCCTTTATACTTTATATTGTATTTTTATTTTAAATATTCATTATCTTTATAGATTAATCAGAAATTTCAGCACCCACCCAAGTTTAAATTAAATAAAAAATGCATTTAACGCACGGTGAACAAAATTTAAAATATAATCGAATTTGAATTCAAAATAAATTTATATTTTTAGATTTGCTCTACGTGCGGTAAATAAACAACAAATTTTAAAAAAATCTTGGGCGGGCAGTTAAAATAACCGAAAAAACAAAAAAGAAAAAGAATATAAAAATATCAGAAAATATTGAAAGCCTAAAGGGCTGGCAAATGTAATTTATATTTTATTATTTTTTAAACTTTCCATGCCACCAATCCCATTTAGGTGAATAGAACATATATTCTATAGAAAAATCAAAAGTTGCAGTATTAGGAGCATAACCTTTTCCCCATACAACTTTATGATAAGATACAGTCATATATAAGAAATCAGAGATAGTAGCTTTAAATTTAACAAAAGGCTCTAAATATGTAAGATTGGATTCTTTGGTATAAGGAAATACATAAGTTACACCTGTATACAAAGTAATAAATGGAGAAGTAATAATCTCAATTCCACCCATTATCTCACCAGTTGTAAAAATATCTTTTAGAAAATTATCTCTAGTATCAAAAGTATAAGAAAATAAAAAGTTTAAAGGTATTACTTTAGGAACACCAGCCAACATTATAGTTGCATACATATTAAACGGGTCCTTAATATTTCCATATACAAAATTACTTTTTTGAAACGTATAACCTACCCCAACTTTTGCCCCTATAGATAAATACCAATCTAAAAATGTAGCTTTTATAGATGCATTGATAGAATCAAAACCAAAACCATCTGTCATATTAGTTGCACTGGTTATATCATTTCTTGAATCTTGCCTTTGATATGTAAAGCTAGCGGATACATCTAATTCTAAATATTTAATAGGTCTTACACTGAAATAAGGCATAAATGTAAAATATAAATCCCTTCTGCTTATATTTTCATTATAAGGATCCAATGTATATAACTGTCCATTAAACCAAGAGTTATACTCACTAAATATCCCGCCTATTCCAGCAGAAAACATTTTAGTTTTTTGTATAAGAGGAGATACATCAAAAGAAAAATCGTTTCTCCTAGCAAAAGAAATTTGTGAAAAACAGAATAATATAATAAATACAAAATATATAACAAATAATCTATTTTTCATAACTCAGAAATTATTTCTTTAACAAGTCAAGATTTTTTTCTATATTATATCTATATCTCAAATCTGTAACTAATATTTGATATTTTTGCTGTGTTTTAGCTTCTATAACCATAGTCTCTAAAGCCTTTTGTGCATCAGCATAAGGAAGTGAGTCTATATTATACATTTTACCATATTGCTCATAAGCCAAATTGATTTCTTCTTCAGTAGGTTTAGGTATAGTAGATCTTATAGTTTTATCTATAAAATTAGCAGTAACAGCACTTCTAGTCAAGAAATTCTCTATAGCTTTGGCTTGAGGAGTATCATAGAAACCGGTCTTTTTTGCCTCATACATCATAACTTCACGTGCCACAAAAGCTTTAAACATACCTTCTTTTGCCTGCATTCTTAAAGCAGCAGGTATATTAGCTCCTGCCTGTTTTATAGATTCATTAAACATATCATTAAATTCAGAAAGAGGTACAGTTGTTTCATCTATAGTAATACAAGGATCAGAAGTTACAGAATATTTCAAATTATAATTAGTTTGAGCAGCTGCTATAATTTTATCATATTCATTACGCATACGTTCTTGAAGAATTGTTGTTTCTATATCCATAGCAACTTGTTCATAAGTTACATTTCTTCCAACAGCTGCCTGTATACGGCTTCTATTTTCATTAAAAAATTTTCTTTTTTCTTCATCAGTAACAACAGCAAAATTATCAGCTACCTTTTCTTGCATATAAAGCTGAGATAATTGATTATCACGTTCTTTAGAGATTAATTTAACAACTTCATCATCTTTATCATAACCTTCTTCTACAGCCTTCATATATACAAGTTCTTGTTCTATAAGCTGAGAAGCAAATTGCCATAATTGCAAATCATTAGTAAGAATAACTTCAACGGCTTCCGGAGGAGCACCTCTAAAAATTGTAAGATTTGAAATTTCAGATAAACAATCCTGAATAGTTATAAGTTTTTTAACATTGGTTTGATTATCTCTTATTCTAATTACCCAATTAGTATCTTCAGAATATAAAAATGAACAAAATAAAGTTATAGAAAAAAGTACTAAAAAAATTTTTTTTATCATAACAAAATAAATCCTAATTAAAATTCACTTACTTAAAAATCATCATCTTCATCAGTATCATTGGATTTCTTTTTACCTCTAAAAAGGTCTATTATAGATTTGAATATATTGATAATACTAATATTGTTGGCAAACTCTTTAGTCATTATACTAAAATTATTGACACTGCTGGATAAGCTATTAATTACTTCATGTACATTGCCTAAAGTAGTTTTTGCTTTATTTGCTTCTTCATCTACTACGATACTAATATTATTAATTTTTTCACTAATAGATTCAATATTTTCTAATATTCTATCGAATCTATTAGTGAATCTAAAATAACCAGCAAGTAAAACAAAAAATATAGCTAAAACCAATATAAGAATTGATATTGCTATAAAAGCTAAAGATATAGCTATAACATTAATTTGAAATGTAATATCTTGCATATTGTTATTATTCTTCTACTTCTTCAGAAGTTCTTTTTTTTCTTTTTTCAAAGAAATCATTAGTTTTTTCTTTGCCTTTTTCTACTAATTCAGAAGTTTTTAAAACGCTTCTATGATAAATATCATCTACTTTAAATTTGATATTATCCATAGTTTCTTTAATATCTTCTCTAGTTTCTTCACCTGCTTTTGGAGCAAATAATACTCCTAATGCTAATCCAGCTGTTAAGCCTAGTAGAAAAGAAAACATACTTGAAGCTTCTTTAGACATAATAATATCCCTCCTAGTTATATAACTTGTTTTTTAATATTAAATTTAATTTACATTTTTGTCAACCGAATATAAAACTTATTTTTATACAAAAAGTAATAAATTAGCATATATTAATATTGTTTTTTTATATAAAAGTATTAATATTAAAACCTTTATATAGGAAAATATTTAAGGAGTTTTTTGATGGAATTAAAGGTATTAAATAAACAAAACAATTCAAGAATGTGTTTAGTATGCGGATTTAAAAACGATTTAAGTTTAAAAGCTGAATTTTATGAATTAGAAGATAAATCATTATGTGCATTAGTAACTTTTAAAGATGTGCATCAAGGCTACCCTTCAAGAGTGCATGGAGGAATACTTGCTGCTATATTAGATGAAACTATAGGCAGAGCTATGATGCCTTATACCGGTGAAGATAAATGGGGTGTTACTATAACACTTACAACAAAATATAAAAGACCAGTGCCTATTAATGAAGAAATAAGAATAATAGGAAAAATAACTTCAGGAGACGGCAGAATTTTTGAAGGTGAAGGTTATATACTTCTTAATGATGACAAAGTAGCTGTAACTGCTAAAGGTACATATATATGTATGAGTTTAGAAAAAATAGCTGAAATGGATCCTAACAGTGAAGAAGATTGGTTTGTAGAGAAAAAAGAAACTGATCCTACAACAATAAATATACCTTAATATTTTTATTTAATAAAAAATTATTCTTAAATACTATAATAAACTTTTTTTATTAAACGGCTTAAATATGAATAAAAAATTTGTTATGTCATATAGCGGAGGAAAAGACAGTACTTTAGCATTATACAAAATGATTAAAGACGGATATATTCCTAAGTATATAATAACTACAATAAATGAAGAAGACGAACATTCTTGGTTTCATGGAATATCTCTTGAGTTGTTTCGGGCTTTAAGTAAATGTTTAGATATTCCTCACATTGCTATTAATACCACACATTACACTTATAGAGTAAATTTTATAGAAGAATTAAAAAAGGTTAAAGAAGAAGAAATTAATATTTGTGCTTTCGGAGATATAGATATTCAAATGCATAGAGATTGGGCTGAAAATTTATGCAAGGAATCAGGTTTTTAATCTAAATTTCCTTTATGGCATCAGTCAAGAATATCATTAGCAAGAGAATTTGTTAATGCTGGTTTTAAGGCTAAAATAAAAATAATTGATACATCTAAACTTGATAAAAAATATTTAGGGCTTGATTTTACTAATGAACTTATTGATGAATTTATATCTATTGGAATAGACCCTGCAGGAGAATCCGGCGAGTTTCATACATTCGTATATGACGGCCCTATATTTAAAAAGCCTGTTAATATAGAACTGTCAGAAGTACATGATTTTGAAAATCATTCAAGTATTAATATTATTTGCAAAGGTGTATAATATTTTAAAGTTAATTGTTAAAAAATATAAACTTTAAAATTTGTTTGTTAATAAATAATGTTTGACTTTGATTAATAGTTTTTGTATAATATTTCATTATTATTCTATATAAAAAATATATAAAAGAAAAATATATAAAAGCAGTAAAGTATGAAGATAAATGAATTAGTATCTATATTAGTTCCTGTATATAATATAGAAGCAACAATAGAAAAAAATATAAATATACTTATAGAAAAAGTTTCACCATTTATGATGAACTTTGAAATAATAATTTCTGATGACGGAAGCAGTGATAATTCAAAAGAAGAAATACAAAAATTATGCCTTAATTTTCAAAAGAATAATACAAATAAAAATATTAAAAATATAATAGGTGTATATGCAATAGAAAATCAAGGTAAAGGACATGCTTTAAAAAGAGCCTGTGAAGTTGCAAACGGTGATTATATAATATTCTGTGACGGTGATATGGAAATAGATCCTGCACAATTAGAAAATTTCTTTGATATTATGCAAAAAGAAAATGCTGATGTTGTTATAGGTTCAAAAAGACATAAAGATTCTATTGTTAATTATTCCAATATAAGAAAATTAATTTCTTTTATATATTTTATGTTTGTAAAAATATTCTTTCACCTTCCTATACAGGATACTCAAACTGGATTAAAACTTTTCAAAAGAGATGCTATCATAAATATTTTCCCAAGAATATTAGTAAAAGCTTTCGCCTATGACTTGGAAGTTTTAGTAGCTTGCAATTCTAATGGTAAAAAAATAGTATCTGCCCCAGTAATAGTTAATCCTAACAGACATTTCGGATTTATTAAATTTCCTGTTTTATGGAGAACATTTATTGATACTTTGGCTATATTCTATAGACTTAATATAGTTCATTTCTATAATGATTTATTTGATGAACTAAAAGAAAAACAATTAGTAAGCATCATAATACCATTAAAAAAAATTAATGATTATATAAAAGAAGAAACACAGTATTTGCTTGAACAAATATATACAAATTTTGAAGTAATCATACTTCCGGATAAATGTACAGAAGATGAAATCAATATAGAATTATTTAAAGATAAAAGAATAAAGATAGTAGAGACTGGAGAATTTCCACCAGCAATAAAAAGAGCTATGGGAGTAAAAAACTCTAGCGGAAATATATTAGCTTTCTTAGATGATGATACATATCCGGAAAAAGATTGGCTTCATAATGCATTAAGAGCTATGGAAAGTACAAAAGTTAATGCTTTAGGAGGCCCTGCAGTGAACACTCCTAAAGATAATTTTTCAAAGCAAATAAGCGGACTTATTTACAGTTCTACACTTATGAGCGGAAAGCATAAGGCAAGATATGTGCCTGACAAAGTACAGTATGTTAATGATTATCCAAGCTGCAACTTTATTATCACTAGAGATCTTTATGATAGAGCTGGCGGTTTTGACAGTGAATATTGGCCCGGTGAAGATACTATACTTTGCAACAATATAATGAAGATTAAAGAAAAAATATTATATACTCCGGAGGCATTAGTTTATCATCATAGAAGAGATTTATTCTTTGGGCATTTTAAACAGTTAAAAGGATATGCTTGGCATAGAGGATATTTTGTAAAAAGATTTGGGGGTAATTCTTTAAGTTTATCATACTTTATACCTTCAATATTCTTATTTTATACTATTTTTGTACCTATTGCATTTTATTTTAATCTGCCTCAGGTTTTAAACAATTATATACCAAGTATAAATAAAAATATTTTTTCAGCATTATTACTATTTCCGCATAGTTTTTATTGTTTATGTCTTCTTGGAAGTTGGGCAAGTACTCTTTCTCTTACCAAAGGTTTTTGTAAGGCTGTAGGGATATTTTTATCGCATCTTACTTATGGTGTATTTTTTATAAAAGGTTTTATAACAGGTTTTATTAAGAAGAAGTAATTAATATAAATTATTTTTGTATTGCTATAACCGCACGTATAATGAAGCTAACAATATAAATTTATTTATAATTCAATATTAATTATATTTTAAATTTTGCTCACCGTGCGTTACTTTCATGTTAAATCTAATTTTCACTTGGGCGGGTGCCGTAATTCATAATTAAGACATAAAGTTAATGAATATTAACATTTTAAATATAGCAATAAGGGATAAAGGGCGGGGCATGTAATAAAAGTTTTAAAATTTAATTACACTTGCCCACCCTCTAGCCTTATAATTTTTTTCTGATATCTTTATACCGTTTTTCTTTTTTATTAAAACTGTTATTTTAGCTGCCCACCCAATTTTTTTTAATCTATTGTACTATCACCGCACGTAGAATAAAACCAATAATATAGATTTATTTATAATTCAATATTAATTATATTTTAAATTTTGCTCACCGTGCGGTATTTTCGTGTTAAACCTGATTTTCACTTGGGCGGGTGCTGTAATTTCTAATTAAACTATAAAGAAATGAAGATTGAAAATTCAAAATTGATATAAAAAAATAAAGGGCGGGATATTAGAAAAAAGCCAATAAACTTTTTAATAAATATCCCTACCCTATTATATATAGAAAATTAACAATTATATTTTATTTATTTAATACCTTATATAAGAACTCTTTAACTCTGTCATGCTTAGGATTAGCGAAAAACTCATTAGGTTCTTCATCTTCAAGTATCTTTCCGTCATTCATGAAAAGTATTCTTGTAGCAACATTCTTAGCAAAACCCATTTCATGAGTTACTATAAGCATAGTCATACCTTCTCTGGCAAGCTCAACCATAACATCTAAAACCTCTTTAATCATCTCTGGGTCTAAAGCAGATGTAGGCTCATCGAATAACATTATATCAGGCTCCATCGCTAAAGCTCTAGCTATTGCTATTCTCTGTTTCTGACCTCCGGAAAGTTTATTAGGATAAACATCTTTTTTATCAACTAAACCTACTTTCTTAAGAAGTTCTATTGCCTTTTTTTCAGCATCTTCTTTAGATACATTCTTTACTTTCATAGGTGCCAAAGTAATATTTTTCATTACTGTTTTATGAGGGAATAAATTAAAATGCTGAAATACCATTCCAAGATTCTGTCTTACAGTATTGATATTGGTATTTTTATCCATAATGTTTTGACCATTTATGATAATGTCCCCTTGAGATGGCTCTTCAAGTCTGTTAATACATCTCAAAAAAGTAGATTTACCGCTTCCGGAAGGCCCTATTATGGCAATAATTTCACCTTTGGCAATATCAACATCTATACCTTTAAGTACTTCTAATTTACCAAATTTTTTATGCAAATTTCTTACTTTAATCACTTTCTCTTAAACCCTCCTCTACCTTTCTCATAAACATAGCAAATACAGAAGTTAATATAAAGTAAATTATACCAACCGCTATAAGAGGCTCAACTCCTCTATATGTCTGACTTGTAATGATATTAGCAGATCTAAGCAAATCAACTCCGCCTATAAAACCAACTACAGAAGTTTCTTTAAGTAATGCTATAAACTCACTTACAAGAGGAGGCAATATCTTTTTAATAGCCTGAGGAATTATAATCTCTTTCATAGAAAGGGAATAATTCATACCCAAAGCTCTAGCCGCTTCCATTTGACCTTTATCTAAACTTTGTATACCAGCCCTTATAATCTCAGCAACATAAGCTCCAGAGTTAATACCGAAAGCAATGGCAGCTATAATAAGTATAGGAGTATCTCTTAAATTACCTATAAAAATAACATTAGCCCAAATCATAAGCTGAACAACTACAGGAGTTCCTCTCAAAATATTAACATATAAAAACGCTATCTTTGATAATGGGTTAAAATTAGCCAATTTCTTTGAATTTTTAAAAGGATAAAATTCTGAAAGCTGAAGCAAAGCTATTAATATACCTAATATAATACCTAATATAGTAGCTAATGCTGTTACCCCTATAGAAAAAATTAACCCTTTAAAAATATACATATATCTGCCATTAGATATAAATATTTTTTCAAGAAGTTCTAAATATTCCAGCATAAAAATACCTTTATAAAAAAATAAATCTTCCTTTTGAATCTTAATTCAATATATAATTAATAATGAATTAAGAAACAAAAAGAAGATATAATTAACTTATATATTAATTTGCAAAGTACTTGCTTATTAAAGCATCATAAGTACCATTTTCTTTAATAGTTTTTAAAGCTTCATTTACTTTAGCAAGGAATTCTGTATCATCTTTTCTCATAGCTATAGAATATTCTTCAGTAGCAGCATCAGTTTCTACTAATTTTAATTCAGTGTTTTGAGCAACATAATTTTTAGCAGGCTCATAATCTAATACTACAGCATCAACTTTTTGAGCTTTTAAAGCTAAAACAGTTTCTGAAGTTGTATTAAATTTTTGAACTTCAACATTAGGTAATTCGCTTACTAAAATATCACCAGTATAACCTAATACAACACCAACTTTCTTTCCTGTGAAATTATCAAAAGAAGTTATATCTGTGTTATTAGCTTGTACAACTATAGATTGTTTAGAATTATAATAAGGATCAGAGAAATTAACGAATTGTTTTCTTTCTTCAGTTGCAGTCATACCAGCTATAATAACGTCAATTTTTTTAGCTTCTAAAGCAGGTAATAATCCGTCAAATTGCATATCTACGATTTCAAATTGGAAACCCATTATTTTTGAAATTTCATTAATCAAATCTATATCAAAACCAATTATTTTATCGCCGTCTCTGTATTCAAATGGTTCAAATTCAGCATTGGTTCCAACATATATCTTGTTTTTTTCTTCTTTTTTCTGGCAGCCTACAAATACTGCTAAAACTATAGACAAAGCTATAATTATTTTAAGAATATTATTCTTTAACATAAAAAATCTCCTAAATAAATTTTGACTTGTTTTACAATGAAAAATACTATATGTAAAAATTTTATATTTTGCGGATAATTCTATATAATAATGGAAAAAAGTCAAGATAAAATAATACTGCTTGTAATAAAATATTTATATAACATTATTATATTATATATGGTTTTATATAAATAAATTTGTGTTAACAAAATATATAATATATAATTATTGCCAATAAAATCATAAAAAGGAGAGATAATGAGAGGTTCTGCGGTAGCAGTAATATTTATTATAGTTAATATAATAGCTATTAGCATATTTTTGATAGTATCAACTACATCTATCAAAGAATCTATATTAACTGAAGAAAAATTATCAAGAGAATCTTTAGATAATATAATAGATATATATTATAGAAAAAATGCAGCAACCCAAAATTATTATAAGGCAGTATCCGTTATACCTAAAATAGATATATACACATTGCATGCTCTCAGTAATTATATAGATAGAATAAAAAAGATAGAAGTAGATTCTACATTAATAGAAAAGCCATTAACATTCCAAGAATATCAATATTTACAGGCTAGAATAACAGAAAATATTGATAAAATTAATTATACAGCAAGAAACTACCCAGTACTTAGAACAAATCAAAATTATATGCTCGCTTTAAACGAAATGAGTCCTATAATAGACGAGGAAAAAAAGTCTATTACTCTGTATAATACGCATGTACTAGAATATAATAGATTAACTACAACACCTCCTTCCAGTATAGTAGCAGGTATAATGGGAAAATTTCCATTCTTGAAGTTCGAAACAGGTACTAATATAATAGCACAAACCTCACATATATTCCAATAATTCTCAATAAACTGTTAAAATATATCTTTATTGTATTTGCAAAAAATATAACTTCTACTATAATAGTACAAATAAAATACTGGATCTAATAAATATTTATGAATACGAACAATATAGAAGATTTGAAAAAACTAAAAAGGGTAACTCAAGAAGAAATAGCAAAAAAACTTGGAATCAGCAGAACTACTGTAGCACGTGCTATAAACGGAAGTGAATTTATAAAAGAAGAAACAAAATCTAAAATATTAGAATTAGTATCAAAACTTAATTATGAAAAAAATTATATAGGAAGTTCTCTTGCTAATCAAAAAGGTAAAACAGTACATTGCCTTATAGCAAATTCATCTAATGATTTTTATACAAGTGAAATTATAAGAGGATTAAATACAGTTTCTAATGAATATTCTCTATATAATTATAATCTAAAAATAACAGCGACAGAAATAGATTCTCCGGATAAGCAAATATCAATATTAAAAGATATATTAAAATCTGGAAATATAGACGGACTTATAATAACCCCATTAGACAGAGAAGCAGTTTATGATATTTTAACACCTTACTTTAAAAAAATAAATGTATTATCAATAGGAAACAGATTATCTGAAAATATATCCCATGTAGGGCCTAATCATATAAAACAAGGAAATATGGTTGCTGGAATAGTATCAAATCTTATTAGAGATAATGAAATACTTCTTATAATAGATAATGGCGATGATAAAATATCTTCAGGAATGTATTTAGAGGGATTTTTAAATAGAATTAAAGACACCAATATAAATATATTAGGGCCAATATTCTGCGGAAATATAGAAAACAGTATTAAGACAATAAAAGAAATGACCCTTAAATATGATATTAAAGGTATTTATATAAATAGATATGCTCAGGAAATATATGATATAATAGATAAAGATATATTAAAAGGTAAAAAGATAGTAACTCACGGTATGGCAGAAAGCATAATATCATTAATAAAATCAGGGATAATATCATTTACCGTTATGGAAGAAGTATATATGGAGGGCTATAATGCCGGAAAAATGATGTTTGAAATGCTATACAAAAATAATAATAGCATAAGCTGGAAAATATCAGACTCAAAAATCATTTTTATGGAAAATTTAACTAATTAATATTTAGAAAATATATATTAAAAGTACCATAAATATAGAAAATTATTTAAGAATAATACTTGATAAAATTAACATATTATGATAGAATATTGTAAATGTATTCTATGATGTTATATTTGTTTATTTTTCAAATTTAGAAATTAAATAATATTAATATAAATAAATTATTAGGAGATATACAATGGAGCAACAGATAAGATTAGTAGAAGCAAAATATAAAAAAGAAGCTATTTTACCTTTTGAAATAGGTGATACTGTAAAAGTATGGGTAAAAATTATCGAAAATGACAGAGAGAGATTACAGGCTTATGAAGGTACTGTTATTTCTATTCGCGGCAAAGGAATTAATAAAAGTTTTATAGTTAGAAAAATCTCTTATGGTGTTGGTGTTGAGAGAATATTCTTATTAAATTCTCCTAGAATAGATCATGTTGATATTATACGTAAAGCTAAAGTAAGAAGAGCTAAACTTTATTACTTAAGAAATAAAGTAGGTAAAAAAGCTCGCTTAGTAGAAAGATTAGGCGTTAAAATACCTAAACATTCAGATTTAATTAAAAATACTACAGAAGAAAATAATACAGCAGAAGAAAACACAGCTTCTTCAGCAGAATAATATTTTTTGAATTTTTTGTTATTTTAAGGAGAATTTTTATGGGTTATAAAATAGTTGCTAGAGAGCAATGGTCAGAAAAAGTATTTATGATGAAAGTAGTAGCTCCAGATATAGCTAAACATCGTAAAGCAGGTAACTTTATTATATTTAGATTAGATGAAAAAGGTGAAAGAATACCTCTTACTATAGCTGATGCTGATCCAGAAGCTGGAACTATTACAATAGTAACTCAAAGTATAGGATACTCTACTACTAAACTTATGGAACTCAAAGTTGGTGATGAAATAATGGACGTTATTGGACCATTAGGTCAGCCTACTCATATTGAGAAAAAAGACGGTATAGTTTTAGGTGTAGGCGGAGGAGTTGGTATTGCTCCTTTACACCCTATAGTACAAGCACATCATAATGCTGGTAATAAAGTTATTTCTATATTAGGTGCTAGAGACAAATCTCTTATCATTATGGAAGATATGATGAGAAAAATTTCTGATGAAGTACTAATTTGTACTGACAATGGAAGTTATGGTGAAAAAGGTCTTGTAACTGATATGATCACTAGAATATATGAAAGAGGTGAAAAAATATCTGAAGTTATAGCTATAGGACCTGCTATCATGATGAAATTTGTAACTATACTTACAAAAAAATACAATCTTCCTACTGTTGTTAGCTTGAACCCTATTATGATCGATGGTACTGGTATGTGCGGATGCTGCAGAGTATTAGTTGGTAATGAAACTAAATTTGCTTGCGTTGAAGGCCCAGAATTTGATGGTCACTTAATAGATTTCGATCTTCTTATGAAAAGACAAGCTATGTACAAAAAAGAAGAGCATGAATGTAATTTAAAATTAGCTAACTAATTAAATTTATTTACTTTAATTCGAGTATAAAAAAGTTATAACTTATTTCTATAGGTTATAACTTTTTTTATGTCAAAAATAAATCAATTTTAATCAATATAAAATCAATAAACAATATGCTATATATAATAAATGTAAATTATTACTATTATAATTTACATTTGTTATATAAATATAAACAAAAGGAAAGGTGTATCTTATGTTAAAAAAAATAGCAATTTTATCATCATTATTAATCACAGTCTTATTTATAACATCTTGTGAAACTTTACAGTCATCAGCAGTAGAGATAACAAGAGGTTATATAGAAGAACATAAACCCGATATAAAAATAAAAAAGGCCAACATATCTGAAATAACATTAAAAGATATGACATTAACAACACTTTTAGAAGTAAAAAATAATTTGCCGTTTGAAGTTCCTATAGAAAAAATACAAATAGATTTAATTAATACTTCTGGAAAAACATTTGCAACTGCTTCTTCTGTTGAAACTTTAAAAATACCAGCTAATCAGGCAAGAGAAGTAAATATTGATTTTAATGCTAAATATTTAGATGTATTTACAACAGCTTTTGGAGCTATAAAAGATAAAAGTTTCAAATGTACTTCTAAAACTACTTTAACTTTTACAGTATATGGTATGAATTTCAGCTTCCCTTATGAAAAAGAAATAACATTTGTAGAATAAAAAATAATAAATATATTTTTGAATTGTTCTTTATTAATTATTTTTTATTAAAGAACAATTTAAAAATTAATATTTTTTTTATTAAGTATATCTCTTATAACATTAGCTCTTATTTCTTCTACATTTTTATAATAATTGCTTTTCTGATATAATTCTCTTAAATGATTATTCTTTCCTATAAACAAAATATAATATAAAGTATCCAATTCTATATCATCAATAATTCCATAATAAAGCCCTACTCTAAGCCAAGAATTATAATTTATAAGCTCTTTATATTTTAAAGACCTTGCTGAGAGTAAAATAGCTTTACTTCTGCATATTCTATCTTCAACTTTTATTCTATACAATTTTTTTATTCTATTTCTGATTTTCTTTTCTTTTTCTGATATCTCATTAACTTTTTCTATCATACTATCAAGTATAAACTTCTCTGTAACACCTATCATAATATTATTTTTTATATAGAGTAAACCATTTCTTATTTCTGCTTCAAATCCTATTTTTCCGCATTCATTAACAAAATCATCTATATTATCCGGTGTTTTCCATATAAGACAAGGTATAGATAAACATACTTGAACATTCATAGAAGTACCTACTATTTCAGGAGAACTCGTTAAAAAACCGAATTTTTTATCATAGGCAAAATCAATTTTCTGATCCAAAGCATTTTCTATAGTATATGCTCTGTCAAAACAATTATGAAGCTCTAAACCTCTTGATATAGTTTGAATTTCTAAATGTTCATTTGAATTTATAAGCAAAGACGATGACTCATCTACATTAGTATATAAAGAGGCATTTAGTATATTCTTATGTCCAGGTATTGTAAGATTTTCTATTAATATTCTTATACTTAAAGGTGATAAATCAACAAGTTTTATACGTGCTAAATCAAGATTTAATGATTCTATACCATCTCTTAATAAGTTTTCTACCCTATTGAAATCTTCTTTATCCATATGATAAAAGAATCTCATATTATCCAAATTTCTATAAATAGATACTTTGGAATACAATACTATATTATCATCATGACCTTTCTCGTATATCCAATTTGCTATACTACTATTAGTGGACATCTTTTTTTTCGCTCTTAATTTTTTTGGATATTAAATCTTTATGCAAAATTTCTAATTTATCTCTTATTAAAGCTGCTTCTTCATACTTTTCTATTTTTTTAAGAAGCTCTATTTCTTCTTTATATTTTTCTATTTGAACTTCTATATCTCTATAGCTGCGATTCTTATTAGATATTTTACCTATATGTTTATTTTCTCTATGTATTTTTTTGATAACCTTGCCTAAATCAGTTCTAAAATGCTCATAACATTTAGGACAAGATACTATTGATGTTTTCAAAAAATCAGCCAAAGAATAACCGCAAACTTTGCATACTTTATTGGTATCAGGAATTTTTTTCTTTCTCTTTTTAGAAGGTAAGGATCTATAATTAGGAAATACTGTGTCAATATTATTGAATTCTAATTCAATACATTTCTCTATAATGTTTCCATTATTCTCACAGTCTTTACAAATATTTATTTGATGACGCTCACTACCTATAATTTCCTGTATATGTAATACAGCTTTCTCTTTGCCACATATATCGCACTTCAAAATATATATTCCTCTAACAAACTTAGTTTCAAAATTTTACCATTTAATAAAAAAAAAAGCAAATCATTATATGTAATTTATTTTAATTTAATAAAAATATTCAAATCTTCTTTTTTTGTTATTTTTATATTATTAGATGAACATTCTATAATTTTTACATCGCCATAATATTTGCTGTATATCTCAGCATCATCTGTAACCAGATTTGTATCTTTATCATTAATATATTTATCGATTGCAGTCATGTAATTATCAAATTTAAAAGCCTGAGGAGTGGCTGCTCTATAAAGATAGGTTCTGTCAATAGTTTCTATTATATTATTGTTCTCATCAACTTTTTTTATAGTATCAACAACTTTAGAAGCAAATATAGCAGCATTAGTTTCAAGCACTGCATCGTATAATGCCTGTACTTCTTTTTTAGTAACCAACGGTCTTACACCGTCATGAATAAACACATAATCTGTTTTTATATCATTATCTTTTATAAAATTCATAGCATTATATACAGAATAAACTCTTTCACTTCCGCCTTCTATATAATACTTCTTTATATTTTTTTTAATAGAAGCTTCATTTTCTACATACTTCTGTATATTTTTAATTTCATCTTTGGAGCTTACAAAAACAATATTATTAAAATTGAATTTAAGCATATTAATCAAAGTATGAATAAATATAGGCTTATTATCAACTTTAATAAATTGTTTTTTTACCTTTCCTCCGAACCTTCTTGAACTTCCTGCTACTAATATAACTAAAGTTGTATTCATAATAATAACTCTTAATTACTTGGTATATTATCATCTTTTGTATTATTATCAGTTTTATTTTTATTTAAGAGATTTCTTCTTTCCTCTCTTCTTTTTTCTCTTTCCAATTCTTTTTCAGCTTTTAATTTATGTCTTTCCTCAACTCTAGCCTGAAATTTAGCCTTCCTTTCTAATCTTTTTTCTTCTTTTTCTTTTTTTCTCTGTTCATTATAAGCCTTACGCTCTTCATTCATTTTTTCTCTCATCTCTTTAGCCTCTTCAAGCTGCATTCTCCATTCTGCTCTTTTTAATTTTTTCATTTCTTCGCGTTTTTTCTCTCTTTCTTCTAATTTCTGCATTCTTTCTATTTTTTCCATTTCTTTTTCTCTGAATAATACAAGCTGAACCGGATCTTTTATCTTACTTAATTTTTCTCTCATTTTCTTCACATAATCTTTTCTCATACCAACATTTTTAGGGAATAATTTAGCACCCAAAGAGTCTATAAAAAGCCTTGTCCTCAAAACAATACTATTTTGACTCTTCAAATTAATAACAGATACCCAAGGAATTCTGCTTATAATAATAAATGCTATAATACCAGACATAGTATTTGAGAATAAATTGCCCAAGAATACTGACCAATATGATAGATATTTAGTGGTTAATATAATAAATATAAACCTCAACAACCATATCCTCAGTATACTTATTATTAAAGGAACCCGAGTCCGTCCAAGTCCAATCAAAGCCCCTTGTGCCACCATCGTTATACCAAACCCTAATACTCCTAAAGCAAATATAGGCAATGCCCCATTAGCAACATATAAATCTTCTGCCTTTCTTGTAAAAAGTATAGTTATATGTGGAGTTAAAGGTATTACAATAGCTATAAGAACAATAGCAGTAATAGCACTCAATAACATACCTGTATAGCATGATTTCCTTGCTTTATCTGCATATTTAGCACCTATATTCATACTTACCATTGTAGTTACAGCTGAACCAAATGCAGCAGGCAAATTGAAACATACTGCTGTAATATTATTAGCTATACCTTGTCCATTTAATACTGTAGCACCATATTTTTCTACTTCGCTATTAATAAGGAAGAATCCCAAATTGCTTAAAAATGTAGTAAGCATTGAAGGAACCCCTATTACCATAAGTTCTTTCAAAATAGCAACATCAAATTTAAACTCTTTTAAAGATAATTTATCATCGCTTGCTTTTATAAATAAATCATAATACATCCAAGCTGTAACTATTGCATAAGTAGAAAAAGAAGCTAATACACTTCCTATAATTCCTAAATGTAAGAAATAAATATATACAAAATTGAAAACTACTTTTAATAAAAGCAATATAACACTTCTTATAAAAGTGGCTTCCGGTTTACCATTAGCATTCTTTATACCATTATATAAAGCAGCTAAGAAAGTCATAGGCATAACAAAACTGTATAATGACAAATACTGATATACATTTTCCTTAATGCCTGAATGTAAATTCATAGAAACAAGTATGCTTACTAAATAAAGTGTAGGCCCCATAGCAATACCAAATAAAACACCTGTAACTACTATTTGTGTAGATATTTTTCTAGCATTCTTAAAGTCGCCTAATCCATTATACTGTCCTACTATGGCCATAGCAGCAACACCCAAACCTTGAGATAATGCTGTCATCATCATAATGATAGGCTCAGCAAAATTAACACTGCTTGCTATAATAGTATTAGTAACATTATTAAGAAAAAGTCCGTCCATCAATGGAATCATTGACTGAACTAAGCTCATCATCAATGTAGGGATAGAAAGCATTATCAATGTATTAGTAATAGAACCGTGAAGTATTAAATCACGCCTAGCTTCTGTTGACTGACTTTTAAAAAAACTAACCATAACCTGTATTCCTTATTATTTCTTAACTTCCAAATATATAAATATTATTAAATTAAAACATTTCGATCATTTCAATTTAAATAATATCATACATTATAAAACAAAAATATTTGTAATAAACAAAATGATTTTTATAATTTTTTTGTAATTATATTTGTGATTTTCCCATATACAAATTAATCATATTATATCAATAATAATAAACTTTTAAAGATGATTTTTTTATTATTTAAAAAATAATAAGAATTTAATTTCATAATTTGATACAAAAATACTATATAAAATATTTTTAATGCATTAACTTCTTATATTGCCAATGCTAGGATCCTCTATATTATCCTCTGGAAGAAGATATATACTATTATTATTTTGCTGAGGCTTTGTATTATTTTTCATTTCTTCAGTATTTTGCGTATTATTATCAGCTGTACTTTCATCTAAAGGAGTATAGTAAAAGTCCTCATCATCTTCTAAAGCATTATTATTAGTTTCTTCCATCTTCTTTGTATGGCTTCTAATATGGTCTATAGGGCATTGTGTAGATAAATCAACATTACCGCCAACTGTAAGAGGGGCAACATTTACACAAGTATGATTCCTAGGAAGTCCTGAATCCTGACAAATCTCTACAACAAGCACATCTTCTGGTACTGGCCAATGAAATTCTCTTTTAGAAGAAGGAGTTACAGCATTAAGATATTGAAATGTAGCTAAAGCAGTTGTTGCTCCGCCTGTAACATTATTAGGAAGCAAATCATTTCTATCGCTTCCAATCCAAGTAATTGTAACTATTTCATCATTATATGCAGCAAACCAGTTATCTCTATGTTCGCTTGTAGTACCTGTTTTTGCTGAATATGAAGGATATTTAAATCCATAAGTATTTGCACTTCTATATGCAGTTCCTCCCGGAGCTATTACCTTTTGTAAAGTTGAGTTTAAAAAATAGTATGATGAAGGAGATGTAGCACTTATTTTATGAGGTGTCCTATCAACTAAAGCTGTAACACTAAGCTCATTTCCATCCATATCTATAACTTTATCTACAATATAAGGCTTGTATTTAATTCCCCCATTAGCTAATGCACTGTAAGCTGAAGCTAAATCAAGAGGACTCATCTCCATAGTTCCTAACCCTATGGATAAAGCATTTGGTATATAAGCGTTCTCTCCAAAAAATTCCCTTGAATGTTCTATAAAATAAGAAAGTCCTATATCATTTAATAATTTAACAGCTATTGTATTAATTGATTTTGATAATGCTGTTTCTAAAGTTATTTCGCCTCTATACCTTCTATCAAAATTTCTAGGTGAATATGCAGGCTTTCCTGTTCCCTGAGGATAACTATAATTAGTATCTATCATTGTAGAAAAAGGCTGTGCTCCGCCTTCAAATGCATATAAATATATAAATGGCTTTATTACACTTCCTATTTGTCTTTTTGCCTGTACTGCTCTGTTAAACTGATTTTGCAATGTGTATCCGTCACCGCCTATCATAACAAGTATTCCGCCTGTCTTAGGGTCTATTGATACCATTGCCCCCTGATAGCTTCTATTAGAAGTGCTTGACTGTAAATTTCTAATATTTTCCTTCATTACTGAATCAGCTATTCTGTAATATCTTTCATTTATTGTTGTATATATTTTTAATCCTGATAAAGCAAGTTCATCTTTATTGAAATAGTTTAATAATTCTTGTCTAACATATTCATTTACATAAGGTGCTCTGTTTACTGTCATTTTCCATTGTGCACCTTTAACCTGCTTATTTATATTAGTATATTCTTTATCAAACAATTCCAATTCTTCAGCCATAGTTTTTTTATCTATGATATTGTTTTTTACAAGTCTTGCTAATATCTGCTCTACTTTTTTTCTACTATTATCCGGATTATTAACTATAGAATAATATGTAGGATTAGGAAGCATTCCTACAAGTATAGCATATTCTAATAGTCTGCATTGTCTTAAAGGCTTATTAAAATAATGATTAGCTGCAGCTTCAAATCCATAGTTACCATCGCCAAGATAAACCGTATTAAAATACATAGCTAAAATTTCTTTTTTAGTGTATTTCTGTTCTATTTCTCTTGCTGCAAACATTTCAAATAATTTTCTTTCTATTGTTCTTTCACTCTTAGTAAACAATAATTTAGCTAATTGCTGAGTAAGTGTAGAACCTCCGCCCACTATTTTTCTAGTTAAAATAGTTCTAATACCTAAATAAGCTGTTCTGAAATAGTTAATACCCTTATGTGAATAGAATTTCTGGTCTTCCATCAAAAGTAAAGTCTGCTCTAAAAGAGGGTTAATATCATCAACATTAACTACTTCATAAGCTGGAGGCATATACTCCCCTATTAATATATTATTTCTATCATATATTTTTGTAGGAGGGGAATCACCGAATGGGTTTAATGGATTAAAATATCTAATTCTTTTCTCATTACCTCTTATAACTATTATATCATAGTATTCCTCAAGCATTGCCATACTTTGATCCCGCCTTGAAACCCAGTCTTTATATACTCCTCCAACGAAGTATATGCCGACTATACCTACAGCAACACCTATGAATAAACATATAATTAAAAGAGTTAGAATAATTTTTTTTAATTTAGATTTTTTCTTAATGCCATTATTATTTTCTTGATTTTTTTTCTTTTTAAACATTTATTAACAATCACCACATTAACATAATAATTATTACTATATGATACTATAATATATATAACATTGCAAGCAGAAATTTAGAATCAAATTAGTATGATTATGATTGACTTATGTATTTTTTTATATTAAACTATGTAAAAATATTTTTAATATGAATTTAATAAAAATATAGAGGTAATTTATGAAGAACTTTCAAAGCAAATCGCTATTAAACGTTGGTGTATTATCGATAGTAACATGCGGAATATACCTTATCTGCTGGATATATGTTACTACAAATGATGTTAATAGTTATATGGAAGAAGAATATTTTAATCCTACATTGGCTGTAGTATTATCAATAGTAACTTGCGGATTATTTACTATATATTGGTTCTATAAATATGGAAATGTAATCTTTAATGATATGAGTAAAAAAGCTAATTTAGACAGTTATGGAGAAAGTGCAATAGTAGTAGCTTTACTTATTTTAGTACCTTTTGGTTATCTTTATTCCGTTCTTACATTACAATCTAAACTTAATATTATTTATGATAAATTAAATGAAAATAACTAACTTAAAAAAATAAATAATTTTAATATAAAATGTAATCTTTATACATTTATCAAAATAAATTTAATTAAAAACAATATTATTTATTTAAATAATAAATAAACCTATATAGGGTATTGACAAAAAATTACTATAGAATACAATAATATATAAAGAGAACATATGAAAAGAAGTAAATGCAGCCGCTTATATTTAAGCGGCTGCATTTTTATTTGCATTAAAACGTTTTATTTATAATTCTAATATTCAACAATTATAAAAATTTATCAATGAATCAAACAAACATATATAGGGTATTATTGACAAAAATAGATTTATATAATAAAATAAGCTCATAAGAGAGGATATGAAAAAATAAAAATGCAAAGACAGATTTATGTTTTTGCATTTTTACCAAAATTAACAAATATTATCATAATCATTTCAATCAAATAATTATCCCTATAAATAAAAAACTTCTATATAAGTCTAGTTAAATAAATTTTCAATCTAATCACAGCTTGGGCGGGTGCTGAAATTTATAATCAGGCAAAAAGTTTAAATAAAATTTTAATTGCAAATATACCTAAACAAATATACTTTGTCAAAAATAAATTTATGTTTTGGTTTTATATTTGGGGCTTTGCCCCAAACCCCACTTCTTTTGCGACCGAAGGGAGTGCCTTTGGCGTGCCACAAAGAAGCAAAAAGGCTGCATTTCGACTTAAATTCAGCAATTTATCTTACATGTAAAACATAATTAGTATGATTTAATACTAATTTTATATTTGCACTTTCGCGAAGCGTATCCGAGTTTATCGAGGATATAAGGTTCTTTGACGAAGTCCGCCTGCGACCGTAGGGAGTGCCTTTTATGTATGGCGTGCGGCGGTAAAAAGAACAACAAAAAATTGACAAAGTTAAAAATTTTTAGTATATATTATAAAGCATAAAGGGCGGGGAATGTAAATAAAGCTTTAAAACTTAAATTACATATACCCACCCTCAGGCTTTTTATATTTATAAGTTATTTTTGTATTATTTTTCTTTTTAGTTTTGCTCTGCTATTTTAACACCCACCCTAGATTTATTTAAATTTATAAAATATTTACCGCACGAATAATGAAATTATAAATATTTGCTTATTCTAATAATAAATTCAATTACTTATAAAATCTTCACACCGTGCGTAAACCAATATAAAGTTAATTAGATAGATATTATTATTTTTCCATCTGTATGTTTTTGTAAAATGCATTTTAAAGCTTCTGATGCATTATCAATATTAAATACAGTAGAATATATTTTAGGTTTTATATTTTTATCTTCTACAATTTTTGTAATTTTACGAAGCTGTTCTCCGTCAGCACGCACAAACATAAAACGGTATTCTTTTTGCTCCTTCATTGCTTTTTTATCATATTTAGAACCAGCAATAGAAAATAATAATTTTGAAATACTAAAATTAAAATATAAAAAGCGAGTCGTAGCAGCTAGTGAGTTTACTCACTAGCTATTATAGGCGTAGACGAGCATAACAATAATAAAAATAATAATTTTTTGAAAAAAGGAAATTTATTGTCTTCAGCAAATTTTTTATTAGGACTGGTTCTCAAACTTAAAAGACGTCCTCCTTTTTTTAATACTGATAATTCTCTGTCAAATTCATTTGCTCCAAGAGTATCTATAACATGATCCACATTTGAAACTAATTCTGAGTAATTTTCTTTATTATAACTAATATATTTATCAGCACCTAAATTAATGAAATGTTCTTTTAATCTTTCACTTCCAGAAACTATAACATTTAAACCTAAATATTTAGCAATTGGAACAGCAAGTTCACCAAAACTTCCAGAACCTCCAGTTATTAAAACAGTTTGTCCTGATTTTGCCTCCAATTCTTCTGTAAATGCTTGATATGCAGTAAGAGCAGTTAAAGGTATCGCAGCAGATGTAATAAAATCATAATCCTTAGGCATAAGAGATATAAACTTACTGTCCACTGCTACATACTCGGCAAAAGCTCCTATTTTTGATATAGGCAAGCGAGTATAAACTTTATCTCCTTTCTTGAAATCGGTTACATTCTTACCTACACTTTCAACTACTCCAGAACATTCATTACCTAATGTTAAAGGCATTTTATAATCTTGTATAAGTCTTACTGCCCCTGTTAATATTAACATTTCAAGAGGGTTTACTGCTGCAGCATTTACCTTAATTAATACATCATTATCAGAAATCTCAGGTATTGGAATATCTGCAATATCTATATCTATTTCCTTTGAATATTTTTTTATTTGAATAGCTTTCATAATATCTCCATTTTTTGTTTTTTATAAAAATATATTTATGTAAAATATAAATCAATATAAAAATATTAACCATTTGGGATTTTTGTTGTAATAACGATAGTGTTTCTATATATAGAAATGTAATAATGATACATACAATACATATATTGCCTATATTAGAAATTAATAAAAAATTAATGAATAAGTTTTATTTTAAAGTTATTATATATTTATTAATATTAAAAAAATCTGCACAACGTACGTAATTCAACAAACATATATACCGTATTGACAAAAAAACTATATACATTAGAATTGAAAAACTATATATGATAAAAAATAATTTTAATTAAAGAGTAGTTAAATGAAAATTAAAAAGAAAAAAAATGACAGCAAAGATAATGTAATAGTTTTCATAATATATCTCTTCTTATCTTTAATTATACCGTCCACTGCAATATCATTTTTTGCTATGGCTGATAAAAATATAAAAGAAAAAAAAGAAATAATATATAATGATAAAGAAATAATAGATAATAATAAAACTAATGCAGCAAATTTTGACAAAGAAGAAGTACTTCAAAAAATAATAACATCATTATTATTAAAAGGAAATTCATCATCTAAATATAGCGGCTCAAAAGTAGATTTGAAAATTCTTGGTATAAGAGTATTAATTGTATATGGACTGACTTATATATTATCGCTTGCAATTACCGCAATTATAGCCCAAAAATATTATCATGAAGATATAAAAATAAAAGAAGATATTAGAGAGACTATAGGAACAATATTAGTAGGGTTGATTACTCTGGCATTAATTGCATTCATTTTAATAGTAGCAGTAATAAATATGGAAAGTAATAGAGAATATTTAGCTTTCAGCGGAGTGATTTTTGGTTCTATAGCCTGTATTATCATTAGAAAAATAACATAAATCTATTAGTATATACCTAAACAACTATATTTTGTCAGAAATAATTTTTTTAAATTTTAAATATCTGCAGGGCTTTGCCACACACCCCACTTCTTTTGCGACCGCAGGGAGTGCCTGTGGTATTGCCACAAAGAAGCAAAAAGACTACATTTGGACTTTAATTTAATAAATTATATTACATGTAAGACATTTTTAGTATGATTTAGTACTAATTTTTACACTTGCACTTTCACGAAGCGTATCCGAGCTTGTTGAGGATATAAGGTTCTTTGACGCTGTCCGCCTGCGACCGTAGGGAGTGCCTTTTATGTATGGCGTGCGGCGGGAAAAAGTTGACTAAAAAAATGATAAAGTTAAAAATTTTCAGTATATACCTAAACAACTATATTTTTTGTTTTATATTCAGTCAATAATTCTATAAACATCTATACTGTATTGACAAAAAAAGCATATATAATAAAATCATTATGAGGATTATGAAAAATAAAATGCTATTTAATTAGACATTTATTAATTTACACAATACAGTTTTATTTCCTATATAAAAGTCTATATTATAATAAAAAGTATTGTCTTTAATTTTTCTAATCATAATATCTATAAAGGCTTAAAAGTCAGTTATGATAAAAAAACATAAAGAAGAAAAAATTTATATAAGAACCATTCTTTTTATTGTACCTACTATGGCAATAATGATAGGATTGATACTCTTTATTATTAATGCCACTACAATATTAACTAAGTATGATATAGTAAATAATAAATCAGAAACAATGGTTAAATATTATAAAAAATATGATTTGGTTAATAAAAATAAAAAATATAATTTAATTAATTCAATTATAAATTCTCTAACTCCTAGCCGTATTCATTACAGGAAATTTGAATGGATACCGGAAAATTTATTTTTTAGAGTTACGATTATGTTTTTTCTTAGCTTTGCATCGGCTTTGTTTACAATTCACGAAATAAAAAAAGAAGGATTACATAAAAAGAAATTAATAATTCATTTTTCTCCATAATATGGATTGGAATTACTCTATTTGATTTCTTTATGTTAAAAGATAATATTATAACTGCCAAAGAGTATTTAAAATTACTACTCGCAAATATATTTAAGCATTAAGGATATATAAAATATTTATGAAAGATATTATTTTTAATTTAATATACAAAATCAATATACCAGAAAATGATTTATTTAGAATGTCAGCATTATTTTTATGCTCTTTTATAATAGTGTTTTTAATATTACTTTTGATTAAAGGCGATTTTAACTTTGATGAGTTCATTAGGGATAGTAATGGTATAGGTTTGGGTATAATTATAATATTAGTAATAGCATTTTTTGGAGTATCAGATTTTTTTATAATAAGATACATTGAAAATACTTATGAATATATATTTATAGCCATTGGTATTATAACGGCATTATTCAATTTAAATGAAGATAATATAAAAAAGACATTAATTGTTGCTTTGATATTTTTTCTTATACTTTTATATTCAGGATTTTTTAATACCCCAGCAACTATAAATAATGTATCTATAAACAATCAAACTATTACAAATAATTATACTAATGATTTAAAATCAACTTTATCTACTCAAAAAGGTATTACTGACTTATTATTAGGATACAACAATCTTTTTCCTTCAGTTTTATTTGGGGATATTACATTAAAAGATTATATAATTACAGGATTAATTTTCATTTTATTTACAATTGTAATTATTTATATAATTAAAAGAATTGAAAAGAAAAAATCAAAATAAGGTATTTTAATAATTTTAATTTATCTATTTTTTATAATTAGTTTACTATGCTTAATTTACAATTTTTCTATTTCTTTAATATCTAATCCTGTTAATTCAGATATAAGCTCAATATCCATATTTTTATTTTTCATATTTTTAGCTACTAATATTTGATTTTCTTTAATACCTTTTTCTATACCTTGTTCTATACCCTCTTTTATACCTTCTTCCCTCTCTCTTTTTAGCATTACATTTTGACCATATAGAAATGCATCTCTGGCATTATAAACTTCCATTTCTTCTTTACTTGATATGAATCTCTCATATTTATCTATTACTTTAGGCATAATATCATTAACCTCCTTCAATTTTTCTTTAACTTTATCTAAATCTTTAACTGTAAAAAACTCTATCCAAGATAATATTTTATTTTTCTTAATATTATCTATGTTTGAATTATTAAGAATTTTTATAAATCTTGGTATTTCAACTATATGCATCTGCATCATATCTAATGAC
>NZ_JAWLQI010000005.1:0-86300 GCF_036997785.1 Brachyspira pulli | reverse complement strand
TGACAAAATATAGTTGTTTAGGTATATACTGAAAATTTTTAAGTTTGTCAATTTTTTATTGTTCTTTTTCCCGCCGCAAAAAGAACCAAAAAGTGCAAGTGTAAAAATTAGTACTAAATCATACTAAAAATGTCTTACATGTAATATAATTTATTAAATTAAAGTCCAAATGTAGTCTTTTTGCTTCTTTGGGGCACCAAAAGAAGTGGTGGCTTGCGTAAGCACGCAGAGCGGTGGGCAAAGCCCCAGATATAAAATTAAAAATATAAATTTATTTTTGACAAAATATAGTTGTTTAGGTATATACTGAAAATTTTTAAGTTTGTCAATTGATGCACTTTATGTAAATTTTATCTACTTTTTTGCCGCACACGCTCTGCGGACTTCGTCAAAGTAGATATATCCTCGATAAACTCGGATACGCTTCGCGAAAACGCAATTGCTAGAACTTTATATTTTAAGAATATGCATTAAATATGGTATAAACCCTAGTTTTAGGTCAAAAATGCAGTTGTTTTGGTTCTTTTATACCAATACCGAAAGGTACCTTGCCTACGGCACGCAGAGCGTCGGTAAAAGAACTGGGGGCTACGAAGTACGCAGAGCGGTGGGCAAAGCCCTGCAGATATTTAAAATTTAAAAAAATTATTTTTGACAAAATATAGTTGTTTAGGTATATACCGAAAATTTTTAATTATCCCTTATAAAATGCAACTCTTTTCTTCTTGAATTTTGGCAGTATATTTTTATTTAGAAGTATTAAATAGAATACAAAGCATAATACTATCATAAATGCCAATATTAAAGCACCTTTTATATTAATATTATTGTCATTTTCATATTCTTTCTTTGATGAAACAGATGCCTCTGTCCCTGAATTTTCTGCTTCTTCATCTTTAATTATTTTAATTATCTTTTCATTTTTACTGCTGTCTAAATAGCCGAAAGTTTTAGCATAAGATAATATATACTCTTTATCAGTTTTTAATCTTTCTATATTACTTGTAATTTGTACTTTCTTTCTGTTTAATTCTTCTAATCTTTTTTTCTTATCTTCTATAATAGTCTTTTTTGAATCCAATGTGAGAAAACCTTTAGGACTAAAAACAAACACATATACGGTAAAAGCAATACATGCTAATACTATACAATAGAATATTTTAGAACTAATTCTTACATTAAAATACATAGACTTATAACCTTAATAAATATACAACTTATTATCGGGAAGTAATCTATTAAAATTAATTAAGTTATTTAAAGCATACATATAAACTTATATTATTATACAGTATTTTTTACATTTAAAACACTATATTTATTTACTAATTCTATGTTCCAAAATGTATTTACAGTATTTTTAAGAAAATTTTTATTGTGACTTACTATCAATAAAGCACAATTAAAGCTGATAAGAGCTTCCTCAAGCCTTTCTATAGAGTCTATATCAAGATGATTTGTAGGTTCATCTAATATTATTATATAAGGATTTTGTAATACAGATAAGCCAAGCATAATCTTTCTCATTTCTCCGGGACTATGATTTGATGAATTAATAACTGATTTTGGATTGCTTCCAAGTCTATTAACAAAACTCATTAAAAAACCTAATGATTCATAATCCAAAGACTTTATACTATTAAAAGTTTTATTCCATTCATCTCTATCAATATCTTGAGGAATATACACTATTTTTTCTATATTATTATTTTTCATAGTGCTTATTATATAATTAACCAAAGTAGTTTTTCCGCATCCATTCACACCTTGAATACCTATTTTACTGTCACGTTCTATTAAAAGTTCTGAATGCTTCAAAATTATATTGTTTATTACAGTTTTTTCGGACTCTGCTAAATAGAATAAAAACTTTCCTTTATATTTTTCTCCTATAAACTCCATATTTAAAACTTCTCTTTTCTTTATATATAGATTTTCTTTATCTGATACGCTTTTATTATATAAACTTTTAGCCTGTTTAGCTTTTGTAGCAAGTCTTGAATCTTTTCCTGTAAGTCTTGCTGCATCTACTTTTCCTTTAGCATCATGATCTTTTTTATCTATATTTCTTTTACTTCCGCATTTGCTTTTTTTGGTATCTGATTCATTTTGAAGTTTTTTATATCTATTTTCTAATATTTTAGTTTTCTTCTTACTTTCTTCATATAAGCTTATTTGATAGTCTTCTTCATTTCTTTCATATTCTCTGCATTGACTATAATTGCCTATTCTTAATTTACAATTTCCATTTCTAATAAATATGCATTTACTTACCAATTCATTAAGAAAATCTATATCATGGCTAATTATTATAACTATACATTCAAGTCTTTTTATAATATTTATAAGCATATCTTTACATTCATTATCTATATGATTAGTAGGTTCATCTAATACCAATATATCCGGATTAGTATAAAGTGCTGAAGCTATTTGAAGTCTTTTACGCTCTCCAAAACTTAAAGTATCAAATCTGTACAAATAACTGCAGTCTAATTTAAATATAGAAATTAAATATCCTGAATATGAACTGTCATCATAAAATAAATTTTCAGCATTATCCGGCAAAACTACACATTCCTGATTGCAATAAGCACTTATAACATTTTTATTTGAATAATCTATAGAACCGCTTGAAGGCTTTAATAAACCTGTTATTAATTTAGCTAATGTTGTTTTACCTGCACCATTCTCCCCTACTATAGCGGTACATGAATTATCTATATGAAAAGAAACATCATTTAATATATTATCCGAACTGTCATAAGAAAATGAAACTTTATTGAATTTTATAAACATATATCAACCCCTTAAAATAAATTTCATTAAGCTAAGATGCTTATTATTTTGGTTAATATACGTCTATCACATAAAATAATTATATAATCAAATATATAAATGTCAATTAATATTGTTTTTATGATTTAAAATTAAAATGGATTATTATCTTTATTATTTTGTAAATTGCTCAAAAGTTTTTCTATTATTAATACTAAAGTTTCTTTTTCTTTAACAGTCATATTTGAAAACATTATTGCATTATTTTTTCTAATATCTTCAAATACAATTTCTTTCAATTTCTTACTTTTAGGAGTGAGGTATATTTCTTTATATCTTTTATCATCTGCACTTATTTTTCTTTTTATGAATCCCTTTTTCTCCAACCTATATAATGTTCCAGCTATAGTTGGATTGCTTAAACCCAGAAATCCTTCTATATCCCTTTGATTTATAATTCTTTGCTCATTATGATATAGAAACATCAATATATCCATTTGAGATGATGTTAATTTATGTTTCTCTAAAAATCTATTAAACCTATTATCTAAAGTTGTATGCAATTCCTTAATTAACTTTCCAATAAAAATGTCTTCCATAAACCTCAATAACCCTCAACTTTTAATGTTGTAATTGTACTATTAATAGTATATAAATTTTTATACAAAAAACAAGAACTTTAAATTTATTAGTTCTCTAAATATGAGTAAGAGAATTTATATTGAGCAAAAGGAATATAAAATACATCTTTCAAATTCGGACTTTTTAATACGGCAGGTTCAAAATAAGCTATAGGTATTATAACTGCCTCATCTTCTATTAGAATTTTTTCAGCCTTATGTAATTCTCTCATTCTTATATTCTGATCTATAGTTTTTGAAGCTATGCTTATTGCCTCATCAAAAGCAGCATTTGTAAATAATGAATGGTTCTTATAGGAATAGCTTACAAACATACTTAAAAAAGTTGTAGGATCATTGTAGCTTCCTGTCCAGCTAGCAGCAGCCATAGTATAATTTCTTTCTGTTCTGAATGCATGTATGAAAGGAGCAAATTCCATTTGAGTAAGTTTTACATCTATTCCAAGATTAACTTTCCACATATTCTGAACCGCCTCAAACATAGGTATATCATTGCTGAAAGTAATAAAAAATTCTAATACTGGGAAATTCTCACCATTAGGATATCCAGCTTCAGCCATTAATCTTTTAGCCTCTGCAACATTCTTTTGATAATCTTCTCTATTAGTGCTTATATATTCCCCAGCATTATCTCTGAAATATCCTTCAACATCTGTAACACCCCAAGGAACTAAAGCACCAGCTGGTTTTCCTGATTTTAATACATTATCAACTATATAATTTCTGTCTATGGCAAGAGATAATGCCTTTCTTACCCTTTTATCTTTCAAAGTTTCATTAGTAGTATTCAAAGCATAATATTGAGTTCCTATTCTAGTAGCAATATCAATAAAACCTTCTTTCTTTAAAGTATCTATATCTTGATATGGAAATTGATCCGAAAAATGTAAAGAACCTTCTTTAACTCCGGCTACTGCAGAAGTAGGATTGTCCATAAGAACAAATTTTATTTTTTCAGCAACTATTGTATCTTTATTCCAATAATTAGTATTCTTAACTACTGTAATGCTTTGATCAGGCTTTCTCTCCTGTAAAATAAATGCCCCATTTCCTATACAAGTTTTAGGATTTCTAGTCCAATTATCAGGATCCTTTTCAACCATATCCTTTCTAACTGGAGAAAATACTGGAAGATTTACCAATTCCAAGAAATAAGCTGTAGGATATTCTAATTGTACCTCTAAAGTATAATCATCTATGGCCTTTATTCCAAATTCATCAACCGGCATATATCCGCCATTAACATTAGAAAAATTCAATATAGGCTCAAATAAATAACTAGGTTCGCTTGCTGTTTTAGGATCAACAACTCTCTTCCAAGAATATTCAAAATCAGCAGCAGTTAAAGGCTTTCCGTCTGACCATTTGCCATTAGTTCTTAAATGAAATATATATGTTAAGCCGTCTTCAGATATTTCCCAGCTCTCTGCCGCTCCGGGCTGAATGGCTATGTCTTTATATTTTGTAGTTAAACATTCAAATAAATGTGTTACATAAGTAGAACCTTGTAATGTTATATTTAATGCTGGGTCTATAGTTTTAGGTTCTCCTCCTAAATTAACGTATATTGTATTATCATCAATATTTTTCTTAGATGAACATGAAATAAAAAGAAAAACTAATATTAAAATAAAATAAAACTTTTTCATCGTACCCACCATTAGTATATTTTTTATTTGAAATTATATTTCATAATAAACTATTGTCAACTACAAATTAATTTTGTTATTAAAGATATATTTTAATATTCTATCTTTCCCTGCCTATAGGAAATAATTCACTTTTTGCATAACTCTCATAAAGATTCATTATCTCTAAAGTAAGACCTATTTCTATACAATCCTCATCTACATCAAATAATCCATTATGAGCATTATATACTATTCCCTTTTTTATATTCTTTGAACCTATATTAAAAAATGCTCCCGGCTTGTTCTGAATAAAAAATGAAAAATCTTCAGCTCCTAACGAAGGTATTAATTTTAAAACTTTTTTATCTCCAAGAAAATTAACAGCATTATCTCTCACTATATCAGCAGCATCTTTCCAATTAATAAGACTTGCAAAATAAACTAATTCTATAAACTCAGCATCTCCGTCAAATGAATTAGATACACATTTTATTAACTTTTTTATTCTGTTTTTTATTGTTAACATAACACTTTCTTTTAATGCTCTTATAGTTCCAGTTATCTCTACATAATCGCATATAATATTTGTGGCAGTTCCACCATTAATAGTTCCAATAGTAATAACGGCACTATCTTCAGCATTTACATTTCTGCTTATTATCGTTTGTAAATCATTTATTATTTTTGAAGATATAACAATAGCATCTACTCCATTTGCAGGATTTGCTCCGTGGGCACTTTTTCCATAAACTTTTATTTTAAAATCCAAACAGCTAGCATTAACTATATTATCATTTATTTGAATATATCCTATTTCAGTACTTGAAGAAACATGAAGCCCATATATTACATTAACATCTTCTAATGCATTCTTTTTTATCATCTGTAAAGCCCCGCCTACACTTTCTTCTGCAGGCTGAAATATTAATCTAACATTGCAAGGAGGAATTATTTTTTCATCACATTTACTTGAAAATATATATGCTATTCCAATATTTATTGCAGTATGAACATCATGTCCGCAAGCATGACACACTCCTTCATTCTTTGAAGCATAATCACAACACTTTAAATCATTAATAGGCAAAGCATCAATATCTGCCCTAAAAGCAACTGTAAAACTTTTATCCTTTCCTTCAATATCTGCTATAACTCCAGTACCTGCAACCTTTGTTCTATGCTTTATACCATTATGATATAATTGTTCAGATATAATATTCATAGTTCTATATTCCTGATTGGATAATTCAGGATATGAATGTATATCTCTGCGTATATCAATTAATTTTTGTTTTATAGATTTTATTCTTTTCTTTATTAAGTCTAATTCCTGCATAATTATTACCAAATATCAATTATATTTATAAAGTACTAATATAATTATTTTTTATTATTATTCAAGTTTATAATCAAGAAATATTGATAATTAACTTTTTTTATTATAAAATTACACACAAAAATATATTAAAAGGAGTTGAAAATGAAGAAAAACATTTTCACAAGCTCTATAGGTGTTATAATAGCCGGTGCTGTTATAGGTGCTATAGCTGCTTGGCTCTCTGTAATGGGCAATCCTGCTAATATGGGTATATGTATTGCATGTTTTACCCGTGATTTAGCAGGAGCTGTCGGTTTGCATAGAGCAGCTGCGGTTCAATATATAAGACCAGAATTAATAGGTCTTATTATTGGTGCCACAATATCAGCAGTACTCTCTAAAGAATTCGTTCCTAAGGGAGGAAGCTCACCTATTATAAGATTCTGTTTAGGTTTCTTTGCTATGATCGGTGCTTTAGTTTTTCTAGGCTGTCCTTGGAGAACTTTGCTTAGAGTAGCAGGCGGAGATATTAACGGAATATTTGGTTTAATAGGTATTATTATAGGAGGAGGAATAGGCGTTTTCTTTTGGAAACAAAATTTCTCTTTAGGTCAGCCAAAAGCTTATAAAAATAAGCTAGTTGGTTTCTTGCCATTAGTTATATCAATAATACTTTTAATATTATTATTGGCAAAAACTAAATTCTCTGAAGGCGGCCCAATATTCTTCTCTGAATCTGGTCCAGGAAGTATGAAAGCTCCTATAGTTATAGCTTTGATAGCTTCTATAATAATAGGATTCATAGCTCAAAAATCAAGATTCTGTACTGTAGGCGGACTTAGAGATGGAATATTTATGAAAGATTTCCATATGACTAAAGGTGTTATAGCTTTTATTGCTGCTGCTTTGATAGTAAACATAATAACAAGCAGATTTACTTTTTCTATGGAGAATCAACCAATAGCCCATACAAATATTTTATGGAATGTTGTATCAATGATACTTACAGGCTTAGCATTTACTTTAGGTACAGGCTGCCCTGGAAGACAAATGATACAATCTGCGGAAGGCAATATGGACAGTTTCATTTTCGTTGTAGGTATGTTAGTTGGTGCTGGATTTGCTCATAACTTTAATTTGGCAAGTTCAACTGCCGGACCTACGGTATATGGAATGGGAGCTGTTATTTTAGGTTTAGTATTTTGTATAATCATTGGCTTTACAATGAAAGAAAATACTGCTAATTGATATATTTCTTGTGCAGCAGGTTGTTGTCATTATATAAAAAGAAATATACCGTGTAAAATTTTTGGAAGTTATATAATGAACTCTGCCTCTACCTTGCATTATTAAAACTAGGCAGGTTATGATAATACAAGGTAGCGGCAGAGGTTATAATAAAGAACATTTAGATATATAAATCTAATGCTTATTATAATAGTTACGGCTTCTAATAAATGCTTACTTTAAGTATATTTCATAAAAATATTATGGTTTCTTAATGCCATAAACATAATTTAATATTAGTTAAAAGGATCTTTTATGCCAGAAACTATTAAAGTAGATACAAGAGGAATGTCATGTTCTCAAGCATCTTTTCAGGCTAAATGTGCAGCTATCAATAACACTGAATTAAATACTATTATAGAAGTATTGGTAAGCGGACATTCAAGCTGTGAAAGCGTGATCAGAGGCTGTGTAAAATACGGCTATGAAGGAAGTTTTGAACATATAGAAAATGAAGATATACTTGTAACTTTAAAAAAAGTAAAGTGATATTTTAATTATCAAGTATTATATATACATAAACAACTATATTTTGTCAGAAATAATTTTTTTAAATTTTAAATATCTGCAGGGCTTTGTACTTACGAAGTACACAGCGTGCAGCCCCCCCACTTCTTTTGTTGCCACAAAGAAGCAGGCACAGCCCGCCTTCGGCGAAAGGCTATATTTTATCTTAAATTGATAATTTATATTATATGTAAAACAATTTTAGTATTATTTAGTACTAATTTTATACCTTGCACTTTCGCGAAGCGTATCCGAGCTTGTCGAAGATATAGGTTCTTTTATACCAATACCAAAAGGTACCTACTCGGTAAAAGAACTGGGGTATGGGGCAAAGCTCCATATATTAAAAAGAAAATATAATTTTATTTTTGACAAAATATACTTGTTTATGTATATATTGATAAATTTTGACAAATATATTTCTTTTTAGTATAATATATGCATGGAAAGCGAATTAGATATTGAACAAATAAAATATTTTAATCCTTTGAACGATTATTTTATGCGTTATATGTTTGCTAAAGAAGGACATGAGCATATTTTGAAAAATCTAATCAATTCTGTTAGAATAGATTCTAATCAGGAACCTTTTGAACATGTAGAAATTCTTAATACTTTTAATTTAAAAGAAAATGTATTTGATAAAGAAAGTATAGCAGATGTTAAAGCAAAAACTAAATCAGGCGAAACTATAATTATAGAAATACAAAGAATAGGTAATCAGTCATTTATATATAGAAGTTTATATTATTGGGCTAAAAATTATTTTACAAATTTAAAATCTAAAGATATATATTCAGATTTAACACCTGTAATAAGTATTAATATTTTAGATTTTAATTTGATAAAAGGAATAGATAAACCTCATAGCTGTTATTTTATTAAGGAGCTGGAAACTAATCATATATTAACGAATCATTTAGAGCTTCATTTTTTAGAACTTAGAAAATTTAGTAATTCTTATAATTTATATGAAGGTTTATCAGATTGGTTTAAATTTTTAAATTCAAAAGATAAGTTGGAGGATATTATGGAAATATTAGTAAAGAAAAATCCTATAATGAAAGAAGTATACGATGAATATAATAAATTTGTAAAGAGTAGTGATTTATATAATGGTTATAGTAATTATGAAAGAGATTATTTTAATGTTTTAATGCTTAATGAGGAACGTATAAAAGGAATAGAAGAAGGTGAAATAAATAAGGCTAGAAATATAGCATTGAATCTTAAAAATATGAATATGACAGATGAAGAAATAAGCAAAGCTACAGGTTTAAGTATAGAAGATGTTAAAAAATTGTGATTATATTATATTTTTTTTTACTTTATATAAAAAAGCAGAGTAATAAAACCCTGCTTTAAAAATATTTTTAAAATTTATTTATTAATTACTTTCTCTAAATCTTCTTTTATACTCAAAGCCATTTTGTCATCGAAACTTGAAAATGAATTCTTTGTGTATAATATGTTTTTGTTGCTGTCAATTATTATTATCCAAGGAAGCCATTTAACATTATACTCATCAGAAATATTTTTGTATTTATCAACATCAACTTCGGTGAAAATCAAATTATCATCTATGAATTTTTTTAGTTCTTCATTTACAAATACTTTCTCTTTAAGCTCATAACAATTAGCACACCAAACAGCAGAGAAATCTATTAATATCGGTTTGTTGTTTTGTTTTGAAAGTTCTAATGCTTCACTGTATGTTATATGATTTGAAACTTCATTCTTTTGTTTTATGAATCCGTAAGTACAGCCTAATGCTATTGATATAATGACTACAGAAACGAATATTTTTATTTCTAATGCACTTAACATAGCAGATTTGTTTTTTATTATGTAAACTAATACGGAAAATACTAATATCGCAGCTGAAGCAAGTATATAACTTATTTTGTTAAATCCTATTACACCGAAAAGTATATTAGCATAATAGAAACTTATTATCATCATTAGGAAAGTGAAAACATATTTAACATATACCATCCAAGTTCCAGCCTTAGGCATTTTTGTAAGTATTGAAGCGAATGTACCAAGAATGAATAATACAGAAGCAAAACCCAAAGCATAAACAGCCATATAAAGAGTGGCGAATACAGGATTAAGAAAACCTATTTCCAATATAACAGCTATTATAGGAGCAGCACAAGGAGTGGCAACTATTCCAGCAAGAAGTCCCATTATATATTTATGGAATATTGATTGATTTTTTTTGCTGTATGCATTTGTTTTGGCAGACTGTAAAAATGAAGGAGCTTTAATTTCATAAAATCCAGCCATTGAAAATGTAAAGTATAAGAATAGTAATACTAATATAGTTAAAACAATAGGATTATATCCAATACTTCCAAATAGAATAGTTTTATGAAAAGCAAATCCAGCCACAGAAACTACAGCACCTAAAAGTGTATAAGTTGTGATTACTCCTAATGCAAATAAAAGCGAAGCTAATACGCTTGATTTTTTATTGTTTTTAGAATCAGTTGTAGTTCCTAAAATAGACACTGTAATTGATAGTAGTGGATATGTACAAGGCAAAAGCACAGATGCAAGTCCTGCTGCAAATATTAATATTAATGTTATAAATATATTATTGCTTCCTTTTATATAGTTTTCTATAGAAGTAGCATTCTCTGGTTTTTCATCTGTTATAATATTTGCATTATCAGGTATATCAATTTCTTCTCCATATATTACTTTACTTTTCGGCTGTAAGCATACATTGTCTTTCGCTGAACATAATTGATAAGTTGTTTTTATAAAGTTAATTTTATTTATATCAATATCATTTAATATAAACTCTTGTTCGCCTTTTATTATTATGTCATTATGATATTTTTCGCCTTTTGGATAAGTTGTATTTATTTGTTTGTTGTCTGCAAAGAATAATATTTTATTTGCTATGCTTGATTCTAAATATGCATAATAATTATTTGGTATGATTGCTTTTACTATTAATTTATTATTATTAGTTTCTAAAGTAAAATTAATTTCAGGATTTTTATTGAAACTATCAAATGCATTCAAATTAGGTAAATTATTATTTTGAGCAAATACTAATGCGGCAGAAAGAATAAAAAATATAATAATGTATTTAAAATATGATTTCATTATTTTCATAAAATATTCTCCGTTTTTATATTCTATCATAATTTGTTTTAATTTGTTTTAATAATATAACATTTATTATAGTAATTTGTGAAATTATTAATTTTATAGTATTGGGTATTATTAAAGGTTAAAAAAAACAGCCGCTATAATTTATATTATAACGACTGTTGATATTTTTAATTGTTTAAAAATTAATATCTAGTTTCATAAGGTAAAAGTGCTATATTTCTAGCTCTTTTAATAGCTTTAGTAACTAATCTTTGATGTTTAGAACAAGTACCGTTTAAGCGTTTAGGTATGATTTTACCGCTGTCTTTAACGTATCTTTTTAATAATTTAATATCTTTATAATCTAATACATCAATATTGTTTTTGCAGAAATAACAAACTTTTTTCTTGAAGAATTTTTTTCTTCCGTCTTTTTCATTAATTTCTTTATTGAAATGAGCTTTTTTCTCGCCTTTTCCTTTCATTTCTTCTTCATTGTTATTTTCAACATTTTCTATATTTTCTAAATCCATTGTTTATCTCCTAAAAAATTATACTATTTTCAATTAAAATGGCACTTCATCATCATCATCTGAGAAACTTCCTAAGTCTACACCAGAAGATGCAGAAGGAGAATAAGTAGTATCCATACTAGCAGCAGGAGCACCACCCATAGCAGCGTTATTTCCTAACATCTGCATACTTTGCATAATGATTCTAACTTTTGATCTTGCTGCATTAGTATCTTTATCTTGCCATCTTTCCTGTCTTAAAGTTCCGCTTATAGCAACTTGTTTTCCTTTAGTAAGGTATTTACTAACAGTTTCAGCCATTTTACCAAAAGCAACAACATCGAAGTAATTAACTTCAGTTGCATTTTTAGTGCTTACATAATAATTATTTGCTATAGAAAACTCAACAACTGCACTTCCGCTAGGTAAATATTTAGATACAGGATCAGCTGTAAGTCTTCCTATTAAAGTTACATTATTAAAATCTGTTGCCATAAATAAAGCCTCTATTATCTATCTATATATTATAAATTAAGCTTCTTTTGAAACTTCTTCATTAGAAGTATTTTCTTTGTTTTCTTTATTATCTTCTTTTTTATTTTTCTGTATTATTTCATCTAAGCGAACTATTATGAATCTTAATATGCTTAATTCATAACGTAATTCTCTTTCTATATGAGTTAAATCATTTCCATTACATCTGAAGTGGTAGTAATAGAATTTACCTTGATTAACTTTGCGTATAGGATAGCTTAAGTTATGAATACCATAATCAGCTTCATTGAAAATTTCAGCATGATAGTTTTGAAGAATAGATTTTACATGATCTTTAGCATTTTGATGCACAGCGTCATTGATTTCTGTTACGAATAATATTTCGTATTCTCTCATATTTTGAACTCCTTGGATAAAGCTTCTTTTATGATTAGGAATATCTTAAAGAAGCGAAGTATGTATTTATTTGAAGAATGATATATGATTTTTGATAAAAAGTCAAGAATATATATAGAAATATGGAAATTATATGTTATAATTAAGTAGTAAGTGTTTAAAACTTGAAAAAAATATCTATAAGTAAACATAATGTATTTGATTTAATTTTTCAATATAGTATAATAATAAATAATAAAAATCTTGGAGAACAAAAAATGAAAAAATTACTAGTTATGTTTTTGTTGGTAGCTATGTCAATATCAGTTCATGCATACCAAACGGTTCCTTTTATGTTTAATGATTTGGTTCCTTATGGCATCACTCCTGATGAAGTTAACGAGATATTAGTAGCTTCTAATTTTTCAGCAGGAGCAGCTGAGCCTATAAGTGGTACATTTTATGTTAGTGAATATCCAGATCCAGATTTAGTATGGTATAATCCTCAAACTATGGATTGGGTAAATATTAAATTTACTACTAACGATGTTTCAGAACTTTTCACAAGAGATGAAAATATTTTATACTTTAATTTCATAGTAACAAATGAATTTAAATGTATGACAGTTAGAGCTGACAATATAAATGATGATGCTACTCTAGCTGGAAAAGAAACTAAATGGGCTTATAAATTCTTCTTCCATGAAGATAAATTATTTGCTGTAAGTGCTGTTTACGAAGGTGATTACACTTTACAACAATATAAATCAAGAAACGAAGGTAATGAATATGCTCATCCTGGTTATGTAATGTCAAGAGGTTTATTCAGCAGAACTTTAGGCGGTTTCCATATGAAATACGGCGGATTCCATAACAGCAGATATTCTACTTTCGATGATTTCACTTCTATGAGATATGGTAACTATGTTAATAAAGCTGCTAATACTTCTTTAGCTGTTTATTATGCTACTTACGGCGGAAAAAACATTAACTTTGTTGCTTCTTATGTAGATAATTTCAGAATGCAGCCTATAGCTAATAGATTCCAAAAATCTTATTATGAAAATTATTTCGATTTTGCTGATGTTCCAGTAGGAATACCACCAGAAATCAAACCTCCAAAAGATGAAAATGCTGAAAATGGAGATAATACTCAAGCTACTGAAAACGCTCAGTAATTAATATTTGTTTAAAAATAAATAGAGGGTCTATTAATTTAGGCCCTCTATTTTTTATTTTAAATTTTTTATTATAAAAAAACTATATTAAAAACATTATTATTTTGCAAAAAACATCTATATATGATATAATATTTTGGATTGATAACTTTTGTTATATTTTTGTTTAAGAGGTTTTTTACTATGGAGTTAAATGAATTAAGTATAATTCAAATCAGAGAGAAATTAAAAAATAAGGAAATAGATGCTCCTACATTAGTTGAATCTATTATAAATAAAATAGAGGAAGACAATAAAAGAGATGATAAAATATATGCTTATCTTGAACTTTTTAAAGATGAGGCATTAGAACAGGCTAAAAAAGCTCAAGAGAGAATCAATAATGGTGAAGATTTACCATTACTTGGTGTTCCTTTGGCTATTAAAGATAATTTGTGCTATAAAGGTCATTTGATGACAGCTTCTTCAAAAATGCTTGAAGGTTATAAAGCTCCTTATACAGCTCCAACAGTTCAAAGATTAATAGATAATGGCGCTATTATTATAGGTAGAACTAATATGGACGAATTCGCTATGGGCGGAACTACAGAAACTTCTAACTATGGAGTTACTAGAAACCCTAGAAATAGAGCACATGTTCCTGGCGGTTCTTCAGGCGGATCTGCTGCTGCAGTTGCTGCTAATTTTGCTTTCGGTGCTTTAGGAAGTGATACTGGCGGATCTATAAGACAGCCTGCTTCTTTCTGCGGTATAGTTGGTGTTAAGCCTACTTACGGCAGAGTTCCTAGACTTGGCTGTATTGCTATGGCTAGCAGTTTAGACCAAGTTGGACCTTTAACTAAAGATGTTAAAGATGCTGCTTTAATGACTAAAATTATAGCTGGTTTTGACCCTAAAGAATCTACTACTTTAAATATTCCAGTTCCTGATTATAATTCTTATTTAGACGGAAATATTAAAGGTATGAAAATAGGACTTGCTAAAGAGTACTATGATTCTGAATTAATAGATCATGATGTAAAAGAAAAGGTTATGGATGCTATAGGAAGATTAAAAGATCAAGGTGCTGAAATTGTTGAGATTAGCTTACCTAATGCAAAATATGGTTCAAGAGTTTATACAGCAGTTATGGATGTTGAAGTAGCTTCTAATATGGGAAGATATGACGGTATAAGATACGGATATCACCCTAAAGGCGATTTCAATTTAGATGAATATTACTATACTTCAAGAAGTGTAGGACTTGCTTTTGAAACTAGAGCTAGAATATTATTCGGTACTTTAATGACTGGTAAAAGATTCTTCTACAGCCATTATCAGCATGCATTAAAAGTAAGAAAGTTAATGCAAATGGATTTTGATAATGCATTCAAAAATGTTGATGTTATTGTCTCTCCTACTTCTCCTGTAACTGCAGGTCTTTTAGGTACAAGAGATCAAACTGACAGTGCTTTAAGTTTCTTGGCTGATAGTTATGTTTCTAATATTAACTTGGTAGGTCTTCCTGCTATGAGCGTACCTTGCGGAGCAGATAAAAACAATATGCCTATAGGTATTCAATTCATAACTAAACAGTTCAATGAAGTAGATATGTTTAGAATGGCTTATGCCCATGAATTAGCTAGTAAATAATTATTTAATTTGTATATATTATGATATTAAGGGGGCTTTATGCCTCCTTTTTATTTAATACGATTATTTTTTAATTTAAATATTTATGAGGGTTTGATTTTAATAAGTAATGCCAATTCTTTTATAAACTTTCTGCATTATGTTGTAAAGTTATATTTTATATTTGTATAATAGGGAAACTTCAATTTTATAAATTAAAATTACATATTATAAAGCATATAATCTTATATTTATAATTTAAAATAAGATTTAATTACTTCTATTTATATTATAAATAATAAAAATTGACAATTTAAAAATTATTAGTATAATGCCTAAAATATTTTTTATACAATACAAAGAAAGTTAAAAGGAAAGTTTATGAAAAAAATTATACTAATGGCAGCTTTAAGCATTCTAATAGGCTGCAATAATAACAAATCTAATAACACACAAAACAATACAACAGTTAATAGCGATACAAACATAACAATCACTAACAATACTAATCAAAATACAAATCAAATAATAAGTCAGCAAATAACTCCAGCAAAAAAGAAAAAAATAGAATTTAAAAATATATATCCTATCAAACCATATACAGAAGAAGAAATTGATGAAATATTATACAAAACTATTGACACAGAATTATCAAATTATGGAATATCCGATAATTCCAAAAAAGAAAGAAGAGAAGAAGAAAAACAAAAAATGCAAAATATTAAAGATTTACTTTTGGAAGGTATAAACAGCAAAGATGAAAATGGAAACAGCGTATTGACTCTAATGCATAAACTTGATTATAAAGATTATGCTTATAATGATTTAGTGAAATGGCTTGTTGAACATGGCATTAGTTTAGATGATACTGAAATACTAAATTACAATTATACTGATAAAATAATAGATTATTTATTAGACAGCGGAGTTAATTTTGATTATAATACAGTATATAATAAAATTGACTTAAACAATAATAATTATAATTTAATATCAAAATTGATAAAAAAGTTAGAATCTGCAGGTTATTATTTTTCTGATATAGATTATCAATTACAAAGCGATTTATTATTTCAATCCATTTTAGCTAATAATTTAGATTTAGTAAAACTATTCTTAAAACTTGGTGCTGATATTAATTCCATAAATAGAATGAGAGACGGTTATGTTGGAACTCCTTTAATGTATAGTGCCTATTATGAAAAGTATGATATTATGGATTATTTAAAAGAAAATAACCCTGATATTACTATTCACTGCTTTCAAGATACAGAAGAATTAGAAAGTATTCATACTGATGATCCTCATATATCTTTTGTATTGATGGAAAATTTTCCTGTTTTAAGTCCTACAAATTTAATTAATACTGTTATCACTGGAAATAATAATGAAGATTTGATGATAAGAATATTAAATAAAATATCTCAAACTTTTAAATTTGCAGATACCAGCTATATTTATTCGCCTGCCTCACAAATTGAATTTACAAACAATAATGAAAAATATATTTTAATACAAAGTCATATATTAAATGAAGAATATGTAGAAAATCTTATATCAATGGAAAAATATGTACATGATTTTGAAGTAAACGATAAATATTTTAATTATGTAACTATATGGAAAAGAGATAAAAACGATGAAAATAAAGCACAGTTTATAACAGGTTTTTATCCAATGCAAAATGGTGATTACTCACAAACTTATGATATTGCTTCATCAGGAAATTACGTTACAATAGAAGCAATAGATGACGGTACATATTATTATACATTCATAATAGAAAATAATGATTTTTATTTAGATAAATTTTCTTTTTCTAAGTATAATATATCAGATATGAAACAACAAAAAGAAGAACATTATTATAATTACAAAACAGATGCCTCTAAATTTAATCACACAAGCAGAATAAAAGCTATTGATTTAGAAAGAGGCTTCTTTAGTAAATTAATAGAAGAATACAATAAATAAAAAATAATAAAGGGCTCTAGTTTTTTTAATTAACTAAAGCCCTTTTCTATTATAAATTAATTATAGTTTATGAAACTTTTATCATATATCAAAACTCATTCAAATACTTAATTATGTTAAGTGCAATATATTCAGCATCTTCTTCTTTTAATGTGCTGTATAAAGGTAATGTTATTTGATTTTTGTACAAATTAAATGCATTTTTATAATCAGCCATTTTGTAACCCAAATCTATATAGGCCTTATGTGCTGGCAAAGGCAAATAATGAACATTTAGTATTATTCCTAATTCTGACATTTTATCTATAAATAAATCTCTGTCCACTTCTTCAAAATCTTGTATTCTTATCAAATAAAGATGATATGAAGACTCGCTGTAATCATCTTTGAAATTAGGCAAATGTATTCTTTTATTTTTACCTAAAATATAATTATATATATCTACTATTTTTTTTCTATGATTAATCATTGAATCATATCTTCTTAACTGTGATAAACCAATAGCAGCATGCAAATCGCTCATATTGCATTTATAACCTGGCAATTCTATATTATATCTCCAAGCTCCTTTTCCGCCTTTGTTTTTATCGAAAGCACTTTTATTTTGTCCATGCAAAGATAGTACAGAAAGTTCTTTATATATATCATCAGCATTTATATTTCCTATATCATTAAAAGACAATCCGCCGCCTTCTGAAGTTGTTATATTTTTTACAGCATGAAAAGAGAAAGAAGACATATCAGCCTGTGAACCTGTTCTTTTTCCTTTATAAACGGCACCTATAGAATGAGCTGCATCAAGTAAAAATAATGGTCTTTTTAATTCTTTTTGATATTTGTTTTCTGATGCATTAAATAATTCTTTTTTGCTTTCTAAAATCTTTATAATTCCGTCATAATCGCAAGGCTTTCCTCCAATATCAACTGCAATAACAGCTTTAGTTTTATTAGTTATAGCTTTTTCAAGTTTTTCTAAATCTATATTAAAATCATCTTCTTTGGCATCTATGAATACAACTTTAGCACCCAAATGAACTACAACATTAGCAGTAGAAGCATAAGTATAAGAAGGTACTATTACTTCATCACCCTCACCTACTCCGAATATTTTTAATGCCAATTCCATAGCTGATGTAGCACTGGAAAATAATTTAAATCTTTTTACATCTATATATTTACAAAGTTCTTCTTCAAATTCTTTATTTACTGGGCCTGTTGTAATCCAGCCTGATTTTAATACATTAACTACAGCCTCTATTTCACTATCTGTTATATCCGGAGGCGAAAAAGGTATTTTCTTATTCATATTTCATATCCTTCATATACAATATTATGTTTAGTTTACATATTTAAAAATTATGTTTACTAAACAATTACTATATAATATATAAAAAATAAATCAATAATTTAAATATTATTTTCTGATATATTGGGAGTATAAAATATTTTCTCATTATCCATTATAATTAATAATGAATGAGGAGCTATATTATTATTATCATAATTAAAATCATTATCTGAAAAATTAGCTATTACAAGAATATCATCTCCGTAAACAGTTTTTTGAATATTTTTGTCATCGCTTAAATATTCAAAACTTGTCATTTCTTTAGTTATTACTTTTTTAGAAAACTCGCTCCATACTTTATGATGATTTATTATATCTTCTTTATATCTTTTCCATTCTTCTAAATCTATATGATATAAAGGCGGTACATTATAAAGAATCTCTCTAAGCATTCTATCTCTTACTGCATTTTTTATTTTGAATGTTGACCAATCCCAATGATATGTTGTTATTATAGAATCATTATAAACCAATTTATAAAGAGGTATATCATACTTAATATCTAAATATATTTTATATAGTTTATCTTTTATAGGCACTCTTTTAAAAAAATGTTCCGGTACTCCTCCGTCAATACTATAATACTTACCTATATAATATTCGCTATTAGGATTTTTCATATCTTTATCAACCCAAGAAAATGTAGGAAGTTCTATTCCATGAGCATAAGCTATTGTATATGCTGCTAAATCGTTACCGCCTTCAGAACCTACAACAAAATTATAATTATCTCTTATATAAGACATTCTCTCCAAACGTGCTTTTAAATCTTCTTCCTGTGTAGTTATATGATTAGATGAATAATCATTAAATATCTCTCCTGTAGCATCGCAGTCTATGAACCAAGAATTAAAACACAAATCATTTTTCATGATATTTGATAAACGTAATTTTACTGCTGGAAGTGAAAGCGTAGGATTAAGATGTCTTCCTACATTATTAAAACCAGCTGATTTTTTACCGTCCTTATTTTCTACTGCCGCATTATAATATAATGAAGTATCTTCAAATTTAGCAGTAATCCATTTTTCATTATTAGGTTCATGTATAGAATGATAAGAGTCATAGGAAGCTATTAAATAACCAAGTTCATTAGCTTTTTTTACTAGCTCCGGTTTTTTATATGCCTGTTCCCAAGAATGCAAACCTATCCAAGCATTATTTATACCGCTTTTTTTCATATCTTCAATTATATTAACAGTTTTATCATTCATAAAAGTATTATAATCATTGAATACATCGCTTAAATTTGATGATAATAAAAATTTATTTGTTTGTATTTTATCAGATATATTTAATTCATTATAATTTTCTATATCATTAGTGAATACTTCTTTATTATAAAAATCATCTCTCATAAAAACATAAGTTAAATAACGGCATATAGTATTTTTATGATATTCTGATATATAATCTAAATTTTTTATCTCTGAAAATACTTGTTTTACTTCATATTTCATTTCTGAACTTTCTTCAAAACTTTTTATATGATTCATAATAGAAGAATCAATATTAAGTTTAAAATTTTTCCAATTAATATCATTTTGTGAAATTATATTTTCTTCGGATAAATATATATGAGGAGCTCCGTATAATTTTCTTATATTTTCATTATTCTTTGCTTTTTCTTCTAATGTTAAAAATTTTCCTTTTTCTATTATATAATTTTTATAAGTCTTAGCTATTTTAGTAATATCATTTTCAAGTAAATATATTCTGTATGTATTAGTCTTAGTTTTATCTATATCTAAAAATTGATGATTGATAAAAAATGAAATATTATCATTTACATCAAACACAATATCAGTATTATATGGATTTTCCATTATACAAAGTATAGCATAATCATTATCATAAGCATAGGATACGAAAGGCATAGATAATTTTTCTAATACTGTATACTCATTATGTTTTGATAAATATTCTTTCCAGTACTCATCATCATAAGAAATATTTTTTCCCTCTCCGAAAGGCAGATAATAATTTATTGCTTTCACATTCGGAAAAATAAAATTATTATCTTCTTCAGTCTTTAATATTATGTTTACTTCTAAATAATCTTTTACCTGTTTAATTTCTGTTAATATATTTTTATCTGAATATTCAAAAGTTATTTTATTATCATTAGTTTTTAAATTTATTATTTTATCATTTGTTTTTTCTCCTATTGAAATAGGTATTTTAATATCATCTTTTATAAATGAAATTTCAAAAGTTTCCGATATCACTTCATAATTGATTTTTGTATAATTTATTTTTTTAGAATTACAGCAAGATAATATAAATAATAATAAGATTGTTATATATTTTTTCATTTTTAACCCCATAAAAATATTGATAGCATTATCGGATACAAAAAAATCAGCATTATATTTATAATAATATTTGACAAAAAATCATCAAAGCTATAATATCTATTGCTAATAAAAATTGTTTTTTAAAGCTCTGTTAAATAGATTGCCAGATGCCAGCGATTTTTATAATTACTTTACAAGCAGTGCTGATTTATGCTGAGTATAGAAAATTTAATTATAATAATTATAGGCTGTTCCATAGCTGGTTTCGTTGATGCTGCTGCAGGAGGAGGCGGACTTATAAGTTTGCCTGCATATCTGATAGCCGGTATTCCTCCTCATACTGCTTTGGCTACAAATAAACTCACTTCCACATCAGGAGCTGTAGTTTCTGCTTTCACATTCTTCAAAAATGGTAAACTTACAACTAAATTAATAAAGTTTTTAATACCTATGACAATATTAGGCTCTATTGTAGGAGTTCAGGTTATTGTACTTATAGATGCAAAAGTATTGCAGCCTTTAATAATGATACTTATTTTGGCAGTTGGTATTTATACTTTATTTTCAAAAACTTTCGGTACAGAAAATCAATTCGATGAAAATAATCTTAAAACTAAAAACTATATAACAGGAATGTTCTTTGCTTTTCTTTTGGGTTTTTATGATGCGGTATTCGGACCAGGTACAGGAAGTTTTTTAATAATGTTTTTTGTACTTTATTATAAAATGGATTTTCTTCTTGCCTCTGGTAATGCTAAGGCTTTGAATCTTACAAGTAATTTATGTTCATTAATAATATTTGCTATAGAGGGAAAAGTTAACTATATGGCTGGTGTATTCGTTATACCTTTCATAATGATATCAACTTACTTCGGTGCTAAGTTCGCTATAAAGAAAGGAATCAAAGTTATAAAACCAATATTCGTAAGTATTTCCTTACTAACTACATTAAAAATTTTATTAGATATAATTAGATAACAATATAGTAGTATATACCTAAACAACTATATTTTGTCAATTTTTATATTTTGTAAATATATTATCAACTTTTTTGCCGCACAAAAAAGTTGCAAAAAACGCAATTGCTAGAACTTTATATTAAAAATATATGTATTAAATGTATGGTATAACCTAGATTTATACTAAAAATGCAGTTTTTTTGGTTCTTTTATACCAATACCGAAAGGTACCTACTCGGTAAAAGAACTTGGGTGTTGCGTAAGCACGCAGAGCGGTGGGCAAAGCCCCAGATATAAAAACAAAAATATAAATTTATTTTTGACAAAATATAGTTGTTTAGGTATATACCAAAAATTTTTAACTTTATTAATTTTAGTTTTTTAATTTTATTGTTTTTGGTGGCTTTGCCCTTACGAAGTACACAGCGTGCAGCACCCCCATTTCTTTTGCAACCGAAGGAAGTCCTTTAGAGCGACTGAAAGGAGTGCCTTTGGTGTGATACGGGAAAAAGAACAACAAAAAAATTATATATATTGTATACTTAAATTCAAGAGATACAAACTGATTATTTATTGATATTTATTATTTTTTATATAATATTAATTAGGCAGGATTTTTACAAGAGACATAACGCTATAATGAGCAATTATTATAGGCAGGCTGTTTAAGTCCTGTCTTCTTTTATTTACAAATAAATATTTTATAATAGCATTAAAATGATGGAACTAATAAATTGAATAAGAAATCATAAGTATTTTATATATTTAATGCTTCAAATAAAAAAGCATGCCCGCCCAAGTTTTGATTAGATTTATAATTAGCTAAACGCACGATTAAGAAAGTATTTTTAATATTAATAATATTGTATTATAACTTAATTTATATTTTTTATATTATTTACCGTGCGTATTGAATTTGTTAATTAAATAAAAATTAATTATTGACATTTTGTAAGTTTTATAATAGAGTAATTGACTATGCGGAGTGGGTAAACGCGGTATTTAAGTAACTAATACTGAGGAAAGTCCGTACCTCTAAAGGGCATCATGCAAGCTAACGGCTTGAAGACGAAAGTCTATGGAAAGTGCAGCAGAAAATATACCGCCAATTTGGTAAGGGTGAAAAGGCATGGTAAGAGCATACCGCATTTGTGGCGACATGAATGGCAGTGTAAACCCCATGAGAGGCAAGAGCAAACAGAAACGGATTGCCCTTTTCCTAAGTTTCAGGTGGCTCGCTAGAATATTATAGTGATATAATATCAAGATAAATGTTTACCTTAAATGACAGAATACGGCTTATAGCTCCGCTTACTTTTTATAATAAAAAAATATCTTACACATATAAAATATTATCCTAAACAAGTAGATTATATATTAATATTTATTATCTATTATTATTTTATTATTCTCATGTCTTACTTCAAGTTTCTACACTTTTTCTAATGAAAAATCAAAATACTATCTGTAATGTTCACCTCTTCTCTTTTCCATTTCAAACATAATTAAAACCAATATTTTAACTGACAAAATGAAGCATCGTACATTCGTAATAAATAACTTAGGTGAGAGCAGATTATATAAAATAAAAAATATGTAATACTTTTTATCTTAAATTATAGATAATTACAAACTAATACAATTATGTTCATGTATCTGTTTATTATATTCATTATTATATTTTGTTTTTTAGATTTATTACAGCTATTTATATTTATACTCTGTCTGCTACGTCGTTTAGTATAATATTATAATCTTGAACATTTTCTATATTAAGCAGATGCCCCGCATTTTCAACTATAAATATATTTTTTTCTGGAGATATTATCGTTTCAAAATATTTTTTTACTTCTATAGTTGGAACCTGCCAATCATGAGAACCGCATATAAAAAATATAGGTATTTTAAAACTCTTATAAGAACTTATATCAAAATCTATAAGATAATCCAAAAGATTTTTATTAACTTTCAAAACTGAAATATATGCAAAAAGATCCTTCAAAGAAAATATAGGACTCTTTCTTATAATATTCATAAGCTTTAGAGTTCCTTCATGATAGCCTGCCAATCCGTATTTTACTTGTATAATTCTAAATTTCATTACAGCTTTCCAAATATTATCTTTATCTATATTAAAAGGATAGTCTCTCATCTCTTCCATTTTTTTTATGTATTTTTTCGACTTTGAGTTTTTTACTATTTCAAAACAATGAGTAAATGCTGTCTTTTCTCCTTTAAGAAAGTTAACAACTTGCCCCATTCCTATATAAGCTGAAACATAATTATGATACTTTTTTATAAACTCAATACCCAAAACAGTCCCCCAAGAATGTCCAAGCAAAATTATATTATCACTTTTGTATTTTATTCTGACATAATCTATTATGCATTTTAAGTCTTCTATTAGATTTTCAATGGTAATATCTTCTGTTTTAGTATTATTTTTTATTTGAGTTCTACCTGCTCCTCTTTGGTCATAATAAATCAAATTATAGCAGCTTTTATAATTTTCTGTTATATATAAAAAATGAGCCTCAGATTGTGCAGGACCTCCATGCAGAAATATTATAGTCTTATCAGACTTTCTATAATAATGAATAAGATAATGCTCTATTCCGTTTACTTTTATATACTCTTCATAAAAGTCTTTGTAGTTTTTCATAAATATTTCCATTTAGTACAAAATTGCGGGATTTATATATGTCTTTCACCTATAAGGCAGTTAATGTCTATATTCCTAGTTACATCTTTCCTCTTTTGTGTGTCCCTGCTCAAATTTTTTTTGAAGATATATATACTAGGTTTAAATTCCCGCTATTTCCAACTATATTAAATAAGTTTAATTTTTACCTATTTTAAAAAAATGTCAATAACTAAAACAAAAAATTTTTTAATTATATATTATGGTGTAGTTGGTATATAATTTCCAAAATTGCTGTATTATAAAACATAAATGTGCTCTAAATAAAATGTATGGTAGTCTGATATATTGCATTTAAGTATTCCTTAATTTATTAAAGTAAACAAGCGGTGTGCTATAATTTTGCATCAGAATGTATGTGTTTATAGTCCCAAAAATTGTTATATTTTCTTAATTTCAGATTAGCTTTCTCTAAAGTTAATTCCTAATTACAAAAGTCATAAAATTTTTTTGGTCACAGTTATGTACTTCGTTGCTCTGTATGCTGTAGGTAAGGCAGCTGCTCGGTGTTAATGCCTCACTATGCGGAAAGACTGCATTTTTTGACTAAAATACAGGTATTATCATACATTTAAAACTTACTTTATAAATAATTAGTAATACTTTACTATTTATAACTTATCATTATATTAATAAATTGGTCAAAATTTATAAACTATATTTGTTTAGGTATAAACTAATTAAGTATTATATTTATAATAAAAAATGAAATAATAAGTTTATAAAAAAATATTTTTAATATATAATAATATTACTAATTATTTTAATTATATTTAAGGAGATATTTATGTCTGAAGTAAAAAGAATTGCTATAATAGGAGCTATGGATTCTGAAATAACCAATTTTAAAGGTATGATAGAAAATATAGAAGAAATTGAAATAGCTAATATTACTTACTATAAAGGTACATTATGCGGTAAAAATGTAGTACTTTTAAAATCTGGTATAGGTAAAGTTAATGCTGCAATTGCTACAACTATAGCTATAGAAAGATTTAATGTAGAAAAAATTATATTTACTGGAGTTGCTGGTTCTGGAAATCCAGATTATGATATATCTGATATAGTTATATCAAAAGATTTAATTGAACATGACTTTGATACTAGCGATTTAGACGGAGATGAACTTACTGTATTAGTTAAAGGTTATGATAAGAACTATTATCCTGCTGATAAATCATTAATAGAATTAGCTAAAGAGTCAGCACAAAAAGTTATAACTGACAATAAAGTTTATATTGATACAATAGCTACAGGCGATCAATTTGTAGGCAATAATGAAAAAGTTAAACAAATACATAAGAAATTTAAAGCTGGTGCTATAGAAATGGAAGGAGCTGCTGTTGCTCATGCTGCTTTAATGTATAAAGTACCTTTTGTAGTTATACGTTCATTATCTGATAAAGCAGACAGCGATGCAGTAGTAGATTTCCCAAAATTCGTAGTAAAATCTGCCCAAAACTCAATGAAAATAGTTGTTGAAATGCTAGACAACATGAAATAAATAAAATATAAAAATAATTTTAAAGCGATAAACTCGCTAGCAATAATAAAAGTCAAAGCCAGCTAGTGAGTTTACTCGCTAACTTATTATAAGCGTATACGAGCATAAAATAACTATATATTCTTCATATACTTTTAAAATCACATCTTAAATACTTTCATTACATATAAAAATACATAAATATTAAGATAATACTATTGTAAAAAATAATACTATTTACAAATAATTTACTATTGAAAAAATATACATATATAATATAATGTTAGTATCAATTAACATAATATCGGAGTGTCTATGCCTGATAAAAGAACGATATTAAATGGTAACGGAGTGGGAGACTATGTTGCAATAGGAAACTCATTTCTTTATACACCATCACTAAGTACCCCTATATACAAAATAGAAGAAAGTGATGTAGAAGAAGAATATAAAAGATTTGATGAAGCTATAAAGAAATCTATAGAAGAAATAGAAGAGCTTCAAAAACATGTAAATAATAATATAAAAAATATTTTATCTACTCATATATTAATGCTTCAGGATAGAGTTATAACAAGGCAGGTAAAAGAAGAAGTAAAAGAAAAACTTTTTAATATAGAGCATGTATATGATACTATAATATCAGGATACTTAAAAAAATTGTCATCTATAAATAATAAAATGTTATCCGAAAGAAGCAGCGATATTGTAGATATAAAATCAAGATTAATAAGAAATCTAATACAGCCAAATTCTGGAGATTACTCTCAAGTACCAGAGAACTGTATAGTAATAGCAAAAACACTAACTCCTAGTGATGTATTGAAATTTAATGCTATAGGAGTTGCTGGATTTATAATAGAAAGCGGAGGATATACTTCTCATGCTGCTATATTGGCTAAAGCATTTGGTATTACAACAATATTTAATATTACAGATATATCAAGCAAAATTAAAAATGGAAGAAAAATTATTGTAGACTGCAGAAGCAGTATAGTAATAATGAATCCAAGTGAAAAAGATATTAAAAATTATACTAAATTAACTGAAGATATCAAACAGCATAAAGAACAGTCTATAATTGATGCTAAAGAACCAGCTATAACTACAGATAATATTGAAATAAAAATAAATGCTAATATAGATATACCGGAAGAAACAGAAAGTTTACTAAAACATGGTATAGATTCTATAGGTTTATACAGAACAGAATTTTTATATATATTTTCTGGTGAAGATATTGCTACGGTTCTTCCAAGCGAAGAATATCAATTTAAAGTGTATAAAAGTATAGCATCTAAAATGAAAGGAAAAATAATAATAAGAACTTTGGATATTGGAGGAGATAAAATTTCTCCTGCTTTAGGTTTCGATTTTAAAGAAGATAATCCTTTCCTAGGCTGGCGTGCTATAAGATTTTGTTTATCCAATAGACAATTATTCAAAGATCAAATAAAAGCATTACTTAGAGCTTCACATTATGGAAACATAGAAATAATGATTCCTATGATAAGCACTTTAGACGAATTTATAGAAACTAAAAAATTTATTAATGATGTTAAAGAAGAATTGAGAAAAGAAAATCAAGAATTTAACGACAATATAAAAATAGGTGCTTTAATAGAAACTCCTTCTGCTGCTACAATAATAGATTTGATTGTAAAAGAAGCTGATTTTATATCAATAGGTTCTAATGACTTGGTACAGTATATGATGGCTTGCGATAGAACAAATGAAAAATTAACTTATTTGTACAATCCTATTGATATATCGGTTTTAAGAATGTTAAAAAGGATAATAGAAACAGCAAATCAAAACAATAAACCTGTAACATTATGCGGTGAAATGGGAGGAGTTATATTATATACTCCTGTACTATTGGGACTTGGTATAAGAGAACTTTCTATGTCTGTTACTTCCATAGCAAAAGTAAAAAACCTCATAAGAACCATTAGTATAAAAGATTGTGAAAAGTTAGTTAATGAAATGCTTGAAAAATGTGATAATAATCATTCTAAATCTATTTTAAAAAGTTTCTTAACTAAAGCAAATGTAAAAAAATACAGAGGTATAAATTAATAATGAAGAAAATTTTAATAATATTGATGTCTGTTATCTTATTTCAATCATGTAAGGTAGCAAACTCTATAAATGAATATCAGAAATTAAAGACGATAGAAGATACAGAAGATTATGGGCCTTTAGGAAATTTTCTAAAAACACTTCCTAAAGATGAACAAGAAAATACTCAATCTCCATACAATGAATTAACAGCATTCATAAAAGGAAGAAATCAAATATTATCATCAAACTATAAAGAAGGATTTGAAACTTTAGCTAGATTCTTATTCACCTACCCTTCAAGCTATTATGAAAGTGAAGCATCTTATTTGCTTGGTCAGGCTTTAATATATATGGTAGAAAATGAACCTTCATATATAGAAGAATTTTATACCCAGTTATTGTCTGAAGGTATAGTTGAAGGTGAAGAAAATAATGATGATGAAACGGTTGGAAATTTAGAAAATTCTTTAAAAAATATATACAGTCAATTAGGTATCATAGTAAAAGACGGAAAATATTCTTTTAATGGATATACTTTTGATAGAATACTTCAAGATGAAGAAAGTGCTTTCCCATTAAAAGACTTTGCATATTATTTTAGTATAAGGCATAGATTCAGCAATATAGAAACTGAAGATGATAAAGCTAAATTCATAACTAATATAACTTATTTAAGAAGATTCTCAGACAGATACAGAACAAGTGTATTACAGGAAAGTTTATTAAACAATAAATCATATTTTCCAGATGTTTTACAATTTACTCTAACTGCTAGTGAGAAAAAAAATTATGATGAAACTATAAAAGCGGTTAAAGAAAGAATAAATAGTATAAAAGCTATTTACGAAGAAGAATATTATGTAATAGGAAACGGCATCATAATAAGAGACAGAATACCTGCTGTAACTCCCGGCAGAGAAAAAGAACTTTATAAATTATATAATTATGATTTTGTAACAGTATTAAACAAGACAAATGTATATAATGCTAAAGAAAGAGAAAGAGAGGATTGGGCTTTAGTAAGATATGATACATACTATGGTCCTATAGTTGGTTGGAGTTATTTAAAATATATGACTAATAATGTACAAAATATGGAAGATGTATTTGATAATTATAAATCAGCTATGAATTCATATAAAAATTATGATTATCTAAAAGCTTCTGATTTCTTCTCTTATATATTAAATAATCCTCAAACAAATTATTTTACAGATAAATCCGTATATTTCTTATGGAAAGTTAATAATAAAATCGGCGAACTTGTAAGTTCTAAAGATAATCCTTATTATAAATATGTATTAGATTATCCAAAATATTTTTATTACAATACTAATAATAATGTATTACAAAGCTCAACATTATTATATAATTACTTAATAAAAATAATGCCTACAAACCCTTATAGATTCGTCATAAGCGGAGATAGCGAAACAGAATACAGCGTAGATTAATAGAATACATTATTAAATCCAATTTATATTTTAGTCTATTTGATAAATTTTATTTTATTAAATAGACTAAACTATTTTAAAGCCGTTCATAATTAAAATTTTCATAGTTTTATGATTAATTAAAAATACATATAAATAATTTAAATATTATTAAAATAAAAAATTAGCATCAAAAATACTTAAACAAAGTAATGTACTAATCACCCTAAAATAATAAAATATAAAATCTAATTTTTAACAAAATATAGTTGTTTAGGTATATACTAAGAATTTTAGAGTTTGTCAAAAAATACAATTTTAAATTTAGATTATTTGTGGGGACTAGCCCCCACCCCCAGTTCTTTTGTTGGCACAAAGAACCAAAAATACTGCATTTTTGACATAAATCTTGGTTTTACTTCGCATTTTAAACAAAACTTAATAATATTTTATACTATTAATAAAAAAAAATTCCATTTGCAAAAAAGTAAAAATTGACAAAATATAGTTGTTTAGGTATATACTAATTGTATATTATTTATAAAATTGATTATTAAGTAAGATAAAAATAAATTTCTAGTTTATAACTAAATTTCATTTACAAAATAGTAAGATATAAAAACTTTATAATAGTTTATTATATAAAAAATAAATTTATAATGATATAAAAAATTATCATTTAATATAATGAAAATATAAATTAATTAAGAAAATTACAACACTATTATTAAAAATCTTATATCAATTTATGATACAAAAACATGTTCCTCATAGAATTCTTTAGCCTTAGCATAGAATTCTGCTGCTTTATCATAATTTCCATTAATAAATTCGATATTCCCCAAATGGAAATAAGAGCTGGAATCAGGATCTTCTTTTATTTTTTTAGTGTATTTAGCTTTGCTTTCTTCTAAGTTAGGATAATTATCTCTTAAACTTTTGCTTCTAAGATTTTTAAGAGCAAGAACTTCAGGAGTATCAGCAGGGTACATAGCTAAAGCCTGCAAATACATACTTTCTGCCCTTTTATAATCTTTAATTTCATGCAAACATACACCATAATAGTGATAATCATTATGGTCAGCTAAATTGTTATCTACTAATATTTTATAAAAATTCATAGCTTCTTTATAAAGTTCATTTCTAAAGAAGTAATTAGCCATATAAACTAAAGCAACTCTGTCTTTATTATTTATTCTAAGTACATTTTTAGCAGCTTCTAAACCTTTATCTTCTTCTTTAAGTAGTGTACATAAAGATAAAAATTCATAATAAGGCTCAAGATTTGAAGAAGTATATAAAGTAATACCTTTTCTATAAAGCTCAAAAGCCTCTTGAAGTTTATATTCTTTTTTAGCAATAGCACCTAAAAGGAAATATGCTTCTGCTGCCATCCAATACTCTAAGAAAGTATTTAAAAATATTTTAGCATGTTCATAATCGCCGTTATCAAATAAAGAAACTGCTACCTGTAAATATGATTTCATATCTTCGGCAGTACTTAATCTCATACTTCTCTTTAAAGCCTCAATAGCTTCTTCATTGACTCCTTTTTTTAAAAGTTCCTCTGCAAGATTGCTTAATTTCATTGCTTTAGTATTAGTAGACACATTAATCTCCTTATTTTATTTTAATGAACTGCTCTAACATAAACTTCTTTGGAAAAGCCGCTCTCTATATCTCCGCTTTCTCCGCCTATAGCTGTAATAGTAAAATAATAAACCTCATTCTCTTTTAAGCCTTCAACATAATACTCGTTCTGATTTCCTACAATTATAGGTGTGTGCTCTGCCTCATTATATACACCTGACTTAGTTCCATAATATATTTTATAACCAACTATATCCTTATGATCTCCTTCCCATCTCAATACAACAGAATTATTATTTACTGCTGTAGCTGTTAAATTAACGGGTACTTGTGGTAATCTTCCCTTATGATAAACTATATCAACATTGTTTAATGTTGGAGTAATATTTCTATCTACATTGCTTTTTAATACAGCTCTTATTTGCATATATCTAACACTATTGCTATTAGATACATTTGTATTTATATCGCTGTTTAATAATTGCCAAGCTATATTATTATCATCTGGAGCAAAATAATAATCTGAAGTTCTATAATATAAATCTATATAAGAACCATTAGTATATTTTCCAGTATAATTAATAGCATCTATAAATGTATTTTTATCATTAAAATCTATAACTTTGCTTATTATTTCTCCATCTAATGAATATTTATACAAATTAAAGTTCTGTTTATAAGTAGGTGTAAAGTAAAATAAATCCATACCGCCTATAAACCCTTGTCCTAAATATAATGGATCTAACTTTATATTGTCAAATTCGGCAATATAAGGAGAACCTGTTTTATCTCCAGTACTTGTTAAATATACAACTTCTTCTTCAAGTCCATCTATATATTTAACCAATTTACCAGTAGAAGCATCAAAACTAATACTATGATGTCTCCACTCATTTTCTTTTAAATATTCTCCCTGAGATAAAGTAACATTTGTATATTTTCCATTATAAGAGAATAAATTATTAAACTGCCAAACTAATCTTCCATTTATAATATTTGCTCTAATACCTGAATACTTTGTAGCACCATTATCATTATATATTGCCATTTTTGATAAAACTTGTGAGTTCATTCTTACTCTATAAGGATTTAAATAAAACTCAATAGTAAAACTTGTCATAGTATTATATTCATCTATAGCATCATCATTTATATAATGATCTATTTTTACATAAGATCTAATATTTGGAAAAAATATAGCATTTCCGCCATTGGCTCCTTCAGCATATTTTATATCAGGACTATAACTAATGCCATGGGAATAAGTAGAACCCAAAATAGAATGTCCAAATATTGAAGGTATACTATCTAATTTATCTGATGACAAAGTACCATTATTTAATATATAGCTATTTGTAATATTATATAATGTACTGTAATAAATGTTATTTGTATCTGAAAATACATCATAAACAGCCGCATTTAGGTTGACTGTAAAAAATAAAATAAATGTTATGAAAATACTTATATAACGCACTTTCAATTCCTAATAGTTTTTATAATTCTTTAATAATTATTCGGATATTTTTTTAATTCCATTATTAAAAATATACTAAAAACACTAATTTAAAACTGTACATAAATACAAACTGTAAAAAATTATCAAATAAATTGTATATTATAAATATAAAAAAAATAAAAATATGTTATTATTATTTTTATCATTTTTAGTTATTTAAATTAAGGATTAATGATGAAATATAAATTGATAATTATTACTTTTATAATAAATACAATACTATTTGCAGATATGACAACCGGATTCTTCGCTGCTGTTCATAGTGCTGATATGAAAACCGTACAAGAATATATAACACTTGGAATAAATATTGATATACAAGATGATAAAAGAAGAACTGCATTAATGATAGCAATGTATAAAAATGACTTCAAAATGGCTAAACTTCTTATTGACAATAATGCTAATGTAAATATACAGGATAGTAAATTTAATTCTCCAATTTTATATGCTTGTGAAAAAGGTTCTGTAAATATGTTAAAAATAATGTATCAAAAAGCAGATTTCAAAAGTATATTTAATATTTACGGAGCAAATGCCCTTATGCTTGCATGTGAAAACGGACATTTAGAAACAACAAAATTCCTATTAGAAAATACAGATGTAGATGTTAATCATATAGACAATTTATCAAGAACAGCTCTATTAGAAGTTGTAATATTTGGAAAAGATAGTATTAATTATGTAGAAATTGTAAAGCTTTTATTAAATTATGGTGCTGATAAAAGCATTAAAGATAAGAAAGGACATGATGCATTATATTATGCTAAGGAAAGAGGATTAAGTAATATAGAAAAATTATTAATACAGTAAAAATTAATATATTAAAAGTTGTTAAATAAAAAAGACAAGAATATATAAAATTATACTCTTGTCTTTTTTTAATTATTAAAAACTATTTTTATTAGTCTTTTTTTAATTCTGTACCAGTAGAAGCATATTTCTGTAATAAAACAGTAGCTGCTTTAGGGTTCTTAACTACGCAAGGTCCTCCAACACAACCGCCATTACAAGCCATAACTTCAACAAGGTTTGGAGTATCATCTGTAACAGGAGCTTCTCCGGATTGTACTTTACCATAACCTTTAAGCTGCTTCATACCTTCTTTATCAAGTCCGTTAATAACCGCAGCTTTTAATTTTTCTGGGTGTTTTAATCTTATTTTTACTGCCTCAGCAACTCCGCCGCTCATAGCATATTTTCTTCCGGAAGCTGTAGGAACAACACCTATATCTAAATCAGGTTCTTTAGCAACATCTGTACCAGTAGCTATAAATAAAGCATCTAATTCTTCCATAGATAAACAATAATCTACTAAATCATCATCTATACTTTCTCTTCTCTTAGCAAGACAAGGCCCTATAAATACATTAACTGCATCTGGATCTTCAGCATGCATCATTTCAGCTGTATAATGCATAGGAGTTCTAGTTTCTGATACACAAGGAACTAATTCAGGTACATGTTTTCTAACTGCTTTTACATAAGCAGGACAACATGATGTAGTCATAAGTTTATCGCCTCTCTCCATTCTTTCTTCAAATTCAGCAGCTTCTCTATCTGAAGTAACATCAGCACCTAAAGCTACTTCCAATACCTTGTGGAAACCTATTTTCAATAAAGCACTTTTCAATTGACCTGGTTTAGCATTGAACTGTGAAGCTATAGCAGGAGCATACATAACATTAACTTTTTTATCTTCTTTTAAGTGTTTAAGAACATCTAAAAGCTGACCTTTATCCATCATAGCACTGAATGGACATTCTCTCATACAGTTACCGCAGAATATACATTTATGATAATCTATTACCTCTTTACCTTGTTCATTTTTAGTAATAGCACCAACTGGACAAGATTCTTCACAAGGAACTGGTATATAAATAATAGCATGGTATGGACAGTTTTTTAAACATAATCCGCAGTTTATACATTTACTACTATCTATATGTGCTCTTTTTTCATCTAATATAGTAATAGCGTTTTTAGGACAATTCATCATACAAGGTCTAGCTAAACAAGCCTGACAAGCATTAGTTACCATAAAATTAGCTCTTACGCAAGCATTGCAGGCTTCATCTAATACTGTAAGCATTGGCCAAGTTGGTTTTTCTCTTTCTAATGCTAATTTAGCATATTCTGACAATGGAATACCGCTGTCTTCTTTACCTTCAACACTTATACCAAGTCTTGCCATAATTCTATTTTTTATTATTTCTCTGTCGTTGTGTATACAGCATCTTATAGATTTACTGTCTCTTGGTATTATTTCTATAGGCAATCTATCTATATCTTCTATTAGTCTGTCCTCAATAAACATTAATGCTATTTTTACCAAAATCTCTTTTTTCAATTGAGAAGCGTTATTATTAATATTCACTTTTTACTCCTATGTTTTTAAGTGATTTATTGTTTGATATAAACAATGAAAAATATATATTTTATTATCTATTATAATATGAAAGAGATTTTTTTCAAGTATAATATACAAACAATGTACAAAAATTTATTGTATAGAGTATTCATATTATATATATAATCACTTAAATAAATGAATGATTTATCAAATATAAAACAAAATAAAAATATAGTTTATTTCTTGACAAACGACCTTCAAATAACTATATTGAATATATAAATAGAATTAAATAATATTAAGAAAGGAGTTTATATGCTTATAGGATGTCCAAAAGAAATAAAGAATCAAGAATACAGAGTTGGTTTAACCCCTTCTAATGCTGCTGACTATATATTACATGGCAATAAAGTAATTATAGAATCCGGTGCTGGAAAAGGATCTGGATTCAGCGATGAAGAATATGCAAAAGTTGGAGCTGAAATAGCAGATAAAAAAAGAGTATTTGAAGCAGATATGATTATAAAAGTAAAAGAACCTATAGAAGAAGAATATGAATATTTTAGAGAAAATCAAATATTATATACTTACCTTCATTTGGCTGCAGATAAACCTCTTACAGATATGTTATTAAAAAGAAAGATTAAAGCAGTTGCTTATGAAACTATGAAAGATGAATTTAATCAATTGCCTTGTTTAGCTCCTATGAGCTGTATAGCCGGAAGATTATCTATTCAGGAAGCTGCTAAATATTTAGAGAAGAAATTCGGAGGTGAAGGTGTATTATTAGGAGGAGTTCCAGGAGTACAAAAGGCTAATGTAGTTATACTTGGTGCTGGAGTTGTAGGACTTAATGCTGCACAAATTGCTATGGGATTCGGTGCAAATGTATCAATAACTGATATTAATATAGCAAGACTTTCATATATAGATCAAATATTCAATATGAGAATAAATACTTACTTTAGTGCCCCTTCTACATTAGAAGAATTATTTAAAACTGCTGATGTTGTTATAGGAAGCGTTCTTATACCTGGTGCCAAAGCTCCTAAACTTTTAAGAAAAGAACATTTAAAATTAATGAAAAAAGGTGCTGTTATAGTAGATGTTGCAATAGACCAAGGCGGATGTTTTGAAACTTCTCACCCTACAACTCATGATGATCCTATATTTATCATCGATGATATAGTACATTATTGTGTTGCAAATATGCCTGGTGCTGTAGCTAGAACATCAACTATAGCTCTTACTAACTCAACAACTCATTATGGTATAATGTTGGCTGAAAAAGGATTAGAAGAAATTTGTAAAACTAATAACACTTTGCTTACAGGTTTAAATACTTATAATGGAAAATGTACATTTAAAGGTGTTGCTGACGCCTTTGGTATAGAATACACCGAACCTAAAACTGCCTTAGGATTTTAAAAAACATAAATAACTTTTATTGATCCTGCTGTTTTATTCTCCCTAAAACGGCAGGATTACTTATCATTTATATAATTTTCTATAAATACATAAAATAAATATTATCAAATAATTATACAAAAAATTTACAAACATATATTGACATAAATATATATTTAATATAATCTTACTTTTAAGAATAATACTATAATAGATATCAAAAATATTAAAGTTTATTCTTATAAATTAATATTGAAGATTATCAAATTTATAAGTACATAAAACTCCAAAATCGCTATAAGATACAAAATATTTTATAGCGATTTATTTTTTAACTTAAATTCAATTCTTTTTAGATGCATTATCTATTATTTTTTTATAAGGCATTAAAATATATTCATTCATCTTATTTTTCATTTTGCTTTGCATTGAAGGAATAGATATTAAAGCACCTACCAATTTTATTTGAAGCATTTTCATTCTTTGTTTTTGAGGAAAATCATAAACATTATGTTTCTTATAATATTTATGATCCTCTTTCATAAGTCCCTGCATAACATATATCAAATCTCTAAATATCTTCATTCCCCCTACACCATAAAAGTTTTTAGGTCTTGTGCATTTATTATCAATAGCATATTTCATTATAGAAGATAATTTTAATAATTCATCATAAGCATCTCTATTACAATCATTAGCTACATGAGTTAAGAAATTTCCTCCAACTTCACAGCGTGCTTCTACAAGAGTCTGTAAATTATATTCTTTATCATAATCTCCGCTTATAATATATCCTACAGGCATTCCCTCTGTAACCATTCTATGTCCATTGCAGAATTGTCTGTCTTCATAAAGTTTAAAACTAGAATGCGTATAATGATTTTCTATACTAAAAGCATATATAATAGCATCAGCTGTTTGTATATCCTTACGTAGAAAATCATCAAATCCATCTTTATAAACACATTTTCCAATAATAGCACATCCAAAGCAGCCTAAACAGCCTCCATGAAATTTATAATCTCTAATATTAATCTCTCTAGTTTTATATGGAAAAATACTTTTGAAATCTTCTATCATATTTCTTAAACTTTCATCTTTATCACTGCAGTTTGTAAGTATTAAAATATCTTTTTCCTTATTATTAGCACCATTATCTTCGGTTTTTCTTTTGTATACAATTTTTTCTATTTTCTTATTATTAGCATTTTCTTTAATATTCAAATTATTCTCAGCACAGAAAATTAAATAATTAAAAAAGTTTATTGCATCATCTTGACCTTTCTTTTCTATTAAATCTTCCATATCAGCTGAAAGTCCTTTTATGTATTTCAAACCTAAATCTAAACAATTTTCCTCTACAAATTTATGTGCTGTTATATCATAAAAATGTTTAGAAGTTGAAACTTGTGTTGCAAATTTATTTTTTATATTAACATTATTTTCTTTTAATAATTCTATAAATCTATATAATTGATATGGAACTAAAAAAGTATATACAGGATAAGAAAAAATAATAATATCTGTATTTTCTAATTCTTCTTTTATCTCATCAAAATTCTTTTCATAATGTTTTATTTTCTGACCTACATTCAAAAATGTAAATTGATGTTCTATAAATAATTTTTCCAAAAATAATAATGTTTGCAAAGTAATACTATTATTGCCTTTAGGGCTTCCATTTATTACCAAAATTTTCATAATGCTATCCTTTAAATTATAATGATATCTTTTTTTACAAATATTTTAATTGATTTAAATATTTTTACAATTATAATTTATAGAAAATAAATTATAAAAAAGGAATTAGTATGATAAAAGAAAGAATTAAAATATTTATTACTTTATTAATGAGCATACTTATTTTAAGCTGCTCTCAAACTTCCGCAAATAATCAATCAAAGATAGAAGAAGTAAAAACAGATTATTCAGATAAAAATAATTGGATTGTAATACCAGAAAATCCTAATGACAGAGAAGTTGATGTATTTTATTTATATCCTACAACTTGGTCAAGAACTGATACAAATGAAAGTATAATATGTCCTATAGATTATATACAGATGAGAGCAACTGTTACAAATGCTGTAATAGCACATAGCGGAATATTCGATGAAGTTGGAAGTATATATGCTCCATTTTACAGACAAGCTGATGCTATATATATTTTAGATAAAAAAAATAATATTAGTAAAGAAGAACAGGACAAATATTTTTATTCTATTCCAAAAGAAGATGCCATTGCAGCATTCGATTATTATATAAAAAATTACAATAATGGCAGACCTTTTATATTAGCAGGACATTCCCAAGGTGCCATGATGATAAAAGAAATATTAAAAGACTATTTCAAAACAAATGAAAATTTAAAAAATAGAATGGTAGCTGCTTATATATTTGGATATTCTGTTACACAAAAAGATTTAGATGAAAATCCTCATTTAAGATTCGCCAACAGTGAATATGATACAGGAGTTATAATATCTTATAATACAGAAAGTACAGATTTTAACGGATATAATCCTACACTTCTTGAAGGAGCAATATCAATAAATCCTATTACCTGGACATTAGATGAAACTTTAGCAACAAAAGAACAAAGCATAGGAGCAAATATAGCATCAAATTACGGCAATCCTACAAAAATAGCCGATGCAAAAGTTGATAAAAAAAGAGGCGTTATAAAATGCAGTACTATAAATCCTGATGATTTCTATTCAGGTGAAAATAGTATATTTGAAAAAGGAGTTTATCATCAATATGATATAGCTCTTTACTATTATGATTTAAAAGAAAATGTAAGAAAAAGAGTTGGGGCTTTCTGGAAATAATAAAAGATTATAAAATAAAAGTGGGCAAGATAATAAAAAAACATATTACCTTGCCCTCAACAGGTTTATAAAATATAAATATACGAAATTGTCTAATTAATTAGCTACAAACTCTTTACCCCTCTTATCTAAAACATTTAAACTTATAGCATTTAATCTAACTGTTTCATAATTATCTATTTCTAATATTTCAACAACGCCGACTACCTCAATCCAGTCTTGAGGATTAGGTATAGTTCCATTATAATTAAATTCAAATCCAGCAACACCATCATAACCGCAGCAGCCGGGACCATATCTGAATACAAAATTAAGTTTTTCTCCAGTTTCTTTATCTACAAATCCATCATATATACCTTCTAATTTTATAACTTTGCCTCTGTAATCATCAGGATTTAAATAAATATCATTACATTGATTTATAAACATTCTTTCCCTTATTTCTATAATATTATTCATATCAATACTAGATGTATCTGTTTTAGTTACTTCCTTATCTGATTTATCGCTAGGGTTTCCATAATCATATTTTCTTTGAGGTATATCAACATAGTTCTTTTCTATACTAAACCAATCATCATTATATTCTTTTTTGGCACAAGAAGAAAATGATAATAATAAAACAAACAATAATAAACAATATCTCATATTACTACCTCCTTAAATTATCTCAAAAACTTTCCAATGATAGTAAATATTAAAAGCATATCCAAATTTACCATAACTATACAAGCACCTGTAGGATATTCCAATTGAAATGAAGCAACTATACCGATAAAGAAACAAAATACTGATAATACAGCAGATGAAATTATTACTCCTTTAAAAGTATTAAATATTCTCATAGATGTTAATGCTGGAAATATTATTAAACTTGATATTAACATAGCACCCATCATTCTCATACCTAATACTATTATCAAAGATGTTAGTATTGATATAAGCATATTATAAAATTCTGCATTTATTCCAACGGCTCTTGCATAATTCTCATCAAATGTTACTAAAAATATTTTATTATAAAAAAGTATATACAATGCTATTACAACTATACTAACAGCTATACTTATATAAACATCACTCTTACTCATAGCAAGTATACTTCCAAACATATAATTACATACATCAGTATTTATTCCAGTTTTTACAGTAATTGCTATAATACCAACAGCCAATGATACACTTGATATTAAAGCTATAGCAGCATCTCCTTTTATTTTACTGTTTTCACTTAATCTTAAAAGAAGTATAGAAGCTATTGCAACTATTGGTATAGAAAGCTGAAGTGTAGAAAAACCTAATATCATAGATAAAGATAATGCTCCAAATCCTACATTTGAAAGACCAATGCCTATCATAGAATATCTTTTTAAGACTAAATTAACTCCTAAAAGTGCAGCACATAATGATACTAATATACCAACTATTATAGCTCTGACAATGAAAGTATATGAAAAAAGTTCCTGAAGCAAACTAATCATTTCATATCCTCCCCTGATATTCTTTTATATATATCAGTTTTTATATAATCCTCTGTACTTCCAAAGAATAATACATTTTTATTTAAATGAAGAATCTTATTAGAATACTTTATTGCACTTGCTATATCATGCGATACCATTATAATAGTTACTTCATCATTCAATTTTTTTATTAAATTATAAAGATCTATAGTAGCTATTGGATCAAGACCCGTAGAAGGTTCATCAAGTATCAATAATTCCTTAGTAGAACATAATGCTCTTGCTAATGCCACTCTTTGCTGCTGACCTCCTGATAAATCTTTATAAGATTTTTTTTGTAAATTATCTATATTAAGTTTTTTTAAATTTTCTAAAGTAATTTTTTTATCTTTACTTGTATAAAATGGTATAAACTTTTTTTTATTTAATCTTCCGGAAATTACAACTTCAAATACACTTGCCGGAAATGATTTCTGTATTATTCCTTGCTGAGGCAAATATCCTATTTCATTTTTCTTTATATTATTAAAAGATATATTTCCATTTTTAGGTTTTATTAGTCCTAGTATTGATTTTATTAAAGTAGTTTTTCCTGAACCATTTTCCCCTATTATAGAAAGATAATCTCCTTTATTCAAAGAAAAATTGATATTAGATAATACCTCATTACTATCATAAAATACAGATAAATCTTTTATATTCAACATTAACTTAATACCCTTTATAATAAATACGTAAAATTAATTCAAGCCTTTCTTTAAATTTTCTAAATTATCTTTCATTATAGATAAATAAGAAATTCCAGAATTAAATTCTTCTTTACTTACATTCTGTCCGGAATGAAGTTTTAATTTACTTACTCCTGTTTGTTCAATTAAAGTATTTGCAATTTTTTCATTGCTTAATTCTATATAATATAAATAAGGTATATTATTATCCTTAATATAATTTATTAAATAAGCTATAGTTTTGGGACTTGCATCAACCTGACTGCTGCATCCTGTAAAAGGTGCTCTATATTCTAAACCATACTCATTAGCTAAATATCTAAATGGAAATCTATCTCCAAACACAATATTTTTTCTTTTAGAAGAATTCACAGCTTCTCTAATTTCATTATCCAATACTTCTAATTCTTTATTGTATTTTGATGCGTTTTCTTTGTAAAAATCAGCATTGCCAGAATCTATTTCTGATATACTTTTGCAAATAGCATTAACCATTAATTGAGCATTTTTTGGTGATGTCCATATATGTTCATCGTAAATTCCCTCATGTGTATGTGCTTCATTTATATCATTATCATCATGTTCTTGATGATTTAATTCATCTTCATGATTATGATCTTCATCATGCTCCATACCCTCAACAATTTCTTCATCTAATGCTTTTACATAATCAATTAATTTTACTATTTTTTTACCATTAGTATCCATTGATTGTACTATTTTTTCAGCCCAAGCCTCACTTTCTCCTCCTATATAAATAAATACATCTGCATTTTGTATATCTATTATATTAGCAGGAGTAGCATTAAAAGAATGAATCTCTATTCCTGGTTTGATAATCATTTGCAAATCAAGATTATCACCAATTATATTTTTAGTAAAATCATATATTGGAAATATTGTAACTACTATCTTTTTTGTTTTATCACTACTTTTTTCATTATCATTTGATTTTGTATTACAGGAAACAAATAATACTAATATGGTAAAAAGTAAAACCAATATCCTTTTCATAATAAAATCCTTTTATTTTAAAAACCATAAAAAATAAATAAGTTAAAAAATATTAATAAACAAAAGGATTTTTAAATCAATTTATCAGTTTCACCTTCAGAGTTGTGGGATTAATATTTATATAAAAAATAGTTTTGATTTTTTTAGAAAAACAGCTAAATAAAATAGCTAAATATATAATTGTAGAAGTATATTGAGATAAAAATTTAATAATTTTACTTATAGTTGTAACAATAGAAAATATTTCCAAACAAGTTTCACAGCTTTCATTTACTTTATGCACATGACTATGTGAGTGATGTAATACGTAACATGCAGGAAAAATATACGCAGATATTATAAATGTGAGTAATACTATTGTTAATTTCATGTCATTATTATAATTTATAATAAATAATTGTCAATTATAAAGATTTCTTTTTAATTTTGATAAGATTATAAAATTATCAATTAAAAATAATTATAATTTATAATAATTTGTTCAACTTTCTCAAAATAAAAAAGCCGAACAAATTAATATAAAATTATGTATCTTTTACAATTATAAATAAAATAATTTATAGCTCAATATACAACATTGGACTGTCTATTCCTGAATACATAGGTATCTCTATTAAAAATGAATCCCTCAAATCATAAACATTTACATCTTTTACTTCATCATAAGAAGAAAGATAACAAGAGCTTATTGAAGGTATATAAGACTTCGAAACGATCAATTTCATTTTTAAAGAACTAAACATAGAAGCATATTCTTTATAATCTGAAGTATCATCACTATAATTAAAAGGGGTAAATATAAATTTATTACCGTCTCTTATAGGAACCAAAGAACTGTTATCTTCTGTTAATTTATTTTCATTAATTACTCCATTTATATAAAGCCCTATTTCATTGTCATTATTTATCTTTTTAAATTTAAAATTTCTAGGATATGACTCTCTAGCACTGGATTCCATCTCTCTTAATAAATCATCATAATAATAATCTGGCACGCCATTTTCATAACCTTCTGAATAAGCACCTAATTCTAAAATAGATTTTGACATTGTAGCTATTGCAACAACTGTGATGTTCTTATCATCATCTATAGTGACATATTGAGTATAGTCTAAACAGCTGATAAAAAATAAAGAAAAAATAAAACAAATTAAAATCTTTTTCATAAACAAAATCCTTAATAATTAATTGTATACATTCTACTATAAAAGAAAATAAATAACAATCCATTATAAAAAATATAAACAACATTTTTTAATATACGGTATTTAGGTATATTATTTACTTTTATAATGATTTATGATATTATAAAAATAGATTCACAAATAGGGGTTTATATGAAAAATAAAATCATAAGCATATTATTAATCCTAACTACTTTTCTATATTCAAATACAATAAATGAAAGTAATAACAAAAAGATAAAAAACACATCAATTACAAATGAAATAATAATGCCTAGTGAAGAATTATTAAAACTATTAGAAAAAAATAAAAAGAAAACAGGCGTTGCAGAAATAATTGAATTAATAAATAAAGGCGGTATAAATGCTGCTTCAAAAGATCAACTTATTATAGGCGATGTTACACACTATACTAATTCTACCCCTTTAATGATAGCTTCATCATACGGGCATTATGATATAGCAAAAGCTTTGATTGATAATGGGGCTTTGGTTAATTTAAGAGCAGACGATGGATTTAATGCTTTAATGGAAGCTGTAAGAACTGATAATATAGAGATGGCAAAATTACTAATAAACAATAATTCTAATATAAATATAAAAAATAAAGATGGTGAAAATATGATTATGATTGCATGCGAAAACGGCAATGAAGAAATGTTTAATCTATTACTAGAAAATAATGCAGATATAAATGAAAAATCATCATGGGGAGCATCTGCCCTTATTTATGCTTCTGAAAAAGGTAATATCAACATAATGAAATATTTAATAGATAATGGAATAGATGTTAATGGAAAAGCTGATGATAATGGTGATACTCCATTACTTTGGGCTGTTACAGGACAAAATCCTTATGAAGCTTCAAAACTTTTAATAGAAAATGGTGCCGATGTGAATGCTACAAATGATGGCGGAGTTGCTCCGGCTACTATACTTTCAGCATCTGTTCCTGAAGTAGTTAAACTTTTAAAAGATAATGGTGCCGATTTAGATACAAAATTTGCAGATTATTATCCTCCTATAGCAATTGCTGCAGGTGAGGGTAATTTAGAAATAGTTAAGGCATTGGTTGAAAATGGGGCTGATGTGAACTATTATCCTAATGATATAAACTATACTGCGATATTTCATGCTATAGACAAACATAATTATGAAGTTGCTGAATATTTATTTAAAAATGGTGTTGATTTAAATATAAAAATGAAACCTGATAATGACTATGGCAGAAGTATAAAAGAAAGCTACAATGTTTTAGAATATGCTGAGACTATGCAGGATAAAAAAATGATTGACATAGTAAGTAAATATTATAAAAATAAAAAATAATTATAATTTTAATGTATATTTAAAATTTTTAAGTTTGTCAATTTTTTTATTGTTCTTTTTCCCGCCGCATACGCTCTGCGGACTTCGTCAAGAACCAAAAAGTGCAAGGATAGAATTAGTACTAAATCATACTAAAATTATCTTATATGTAAGATAACCTATTAAATTAAAGCCTATATGTAGCCTTTCGCGAAGCGTATACGAGCTTGTTGAGAATATAGCTTCTCGCCGAAGGCGGGCTGTGCCTTATATCAATACCGAAAGGTACCTTGCCTACGGCACGCAGAGCGTCGGTAAAAGAACTGGGGTTCGGGACAAAGCCCTGAAAATATTTTAAATTAAAAAAATTATTTTGACAAAATATAGTTGTTTAGGTATATATTAAAATATTTACTAAAAATATATTATATGATATTATTAAAACATTAATATTAAGGAACGTTTTATGAAAAATAAAATCATTCTCATTCTGATGACAACTCTAATTACAGTAATAACTTTATATGCGGCAAATAATGAAAGCAATAATGATAAAGTAAAAGACAGAATTATAAATAATACAGAAACAAAAGATAATGTAAAAGATACAGAAGACATACAAATAGAAGATAATACATTAATAGAACCTGACACAGAAGCTGATGAATATGCTGAAAATGAAAATATAAAAGAAGAAACAAAAGATAATAGCACTTTTAATGAAAGCAATAATGAAAAGTTAAAAAACACAGTAATGACAAATGAAATAATAATGCCTAGTGAAGAACTATTAAAACTATTAGAAAAAAATAAAAATAAAACAGGCGTTGCGGAAATGATAGAATTAATAAATGAGGGCGGTATAAATGCTGCTTCAAAAGATAAAATTGATATAGAAGATATAATATGCCACACTAATACAACATCTTTAATGCTAGCATCATCATTTGGTCATTATGATATAGCAAAAGCTTTGATTGATAATGGGGCTTTGGTTAATTTAAGAGCAGACGATGGATTTAATGCTTTAATGGAAGCTGTAAGAACTGATAATATAAAGATGGCAAAATTATTAATAGAACATGACTCTGATATAAATATAAAAAATAAAGACGGCAAAAATATGATTATGATTGCATGCGAAAATGGCAATGAAGAAATGTTTAATCTATTACTAGAAAATAATGCAGATATAAATGAAAAATCATCATGGGGAGCATCTGCCCTTATTTATGCTTCTGAAAAAGGTAATATTAATATAATGCAATATTTAATAGATAATGGAATAGATGTTAATGGAAAAGCCGATGATAATGGTGATACTCCATTACTTTGGGCTGTTACAGGACAAAATCCTTATGAAGCTTCAAAGCTTTTAATAGAAAATGGTGCCGATGTGAATGCTACAAATAATAGCGGAGTTGCTCCTGCTACTATACTTGCCGGATCTGTTCCTGAAGTAGTTAAACTTTTAAAAGATAATGGTGCCGATTTAGATACAAAATTTACAGATGATGCTCCTCCTATAGCAATTGCTGCAAGCGTTGGTAATTTAGAAATAGTTAAAGCATTAGTTGAAAATGGTGCTGATGTGAACTATTATCCTAATGATATTAACTACACTGCAATATATCATGCTATAGATCAAGGCTATTATGAAATTGCTGAATATTTATTTAAAAACGGAGTGGATTTAAATATAGAATTAAAACCTTCTAATGTTTATGGAGGTGCTATAAAAGAAAGATATAATCTTTTAGAATATGCAGAGGCTATGCAGGATAAAAAAATGATTAACATAGTAAGCAAATATTATAAAAAGAAAAAATAAAAATTAAAAAGCATTATAAAATAAAGGCATTATAAAACATACTATAAAAGCTACGATTCCATAAATATATACATAATAGCTTCTATTGTTTGTTAGTATAATGTCTTTTATATTTTTTATACTACTTAATTTTTTTAATGATTTTATATTATCAAAAATTATCAAAATAAAATGAATAAGCATTACTATATTTGTAAAAATTAAAGTTAATTTATTTGGACTTATTCCATATTCTTTTATTCTGTATATTGTAGAAGTTAAAATTATTATATTAAAAATAAATGCTATTATTGGAAATACAATATAAACTAATTTCGTAAATATACTTGATTTATAGTCCATTCTTACAAAAAATAAATTTACCGCACCTATAGCAAGAGCAACATTATAAATTATAAAATTGATTCTGATATTATAAGGACTGCTGTAAGGTATTATTGGAATTATAATAGAAAATAAATATTTCACTATATTATATAAACTTATATACATTATTATTCTTGAAAAGTATATTGATATATTTTTTACATCTTTTTTATAAAGAAAATAAATTATAAAAGGAGTAAAAGCAAATATATAAAATACAGCCAATATAAAAACATAAAAAATAATAGTAGTATCAGGAAATATATTAATAATAATTCCTTGAAGTAAATTAATTACTCCGGCAAAAAGCATCATAAACATCAAAGAAATAATTGCAGGTATAATAGAATTTATTATCATTATATTAGCACTGAAAGTAAATGCCTGATTAATATCTTTATAATTTTTATAATTGTTAAATGATAAAGCAAACATTATAAAAAATATAATATCTAAAAATAAATTCTTATTTAAAATTGTATGAACAAAGAAAATCACTTTTTTATCTATATCTATAATATCTTTAAATGTAAACTCTGAAGAAGGTATAAGCACACTAAGAATGCCTATAAAGAAAAATATCAAAAAAGTTATAAATGTATTTTTCTTATTATCTAAATTAAATATTAAAGAAAAACAAAATAAATAAAAAATCTTAAAAGCAAAAAAATAAGAGGTTATATCAGTAATTCTATAATCAGAATTAATATTTGAAGCAAAAAATAAAAAATATATAGTAAAAGGCAAAATAGAAATTAATGCCAATACTATAATATTTTTTTGTAGTGGTGTTTTTAAACTATTCATAATTATTTTCTTGCTATTTATCTTTTTATAAATTATCTATTCAAACAAATAAAAAATCAACCAAATAAACTATATAATACTGGCGTTACAAAACATACTATAAAAGCCCAAACTCCATAAACATATATATAAAACATTGATTTAGTATCTCCAATAGTGATTTCTTTTATATTAGAAATACTATCAGATTTTTTAAATATTATAAGTATAGATTTTATATTGAAAAATGTTATAAAAATCAAATTAGCAAGCATAATTAAATTTGTACCTACTAAAACTATTTTATTTGGAGTTATACCATATTCTATTAATCTGTATAAAGAAGAAGTTAATACTAATATATCAAAAATAATAGCTATTATAGGAAGAACAATATATACAGCCTTAGTAAATATACTTGATTTATAATCAGGTCTTACAAAAAATAGATTTAGTACAATTACAGCAAGCATAATATTATAAAGTACGAAAGTCACTCTATTATCATAAGGTCTTATATCAGGCATTAATAAAAGAAGCAAAAGTACAAATATAAATAATAAACTAAAAGGCATTAATATTCTTGATAAATATATAGAAATATTAGTTTTCATTTTTTTATAAACTGTATATACCAAAAAAGGAAATATTGAACTTAAAAATGATATTGATAATAATATTAATTTAAATATAATTTTTTCGTCTAAGCTGCTGATAAGATCTTGTATTAATAATAAAACTATTACTATAAATACTCCAAATACTGATGATACTACAGCTGCTATTAAACCTGCAAATATTGATATATCGGCAGAAAATGTAAAGAACTCTGAAATGCTTTTTGAATTCAATACTTGAAAACCGTTATATGATAAAGCCATTATTATAAAAAATATGATAACAGAAAATAGATATTTAATATAATAAAACTGTGAATATACTTTTATGTTTTCAATAGTACCAATTGCTGCAAAGAAAATAGTACTTAAATTGAGAATTGATACAAATAAAAAAGATAAAAATATTATAGCAATATTCCTCAAATTAAACTTTGAATTAATATTGAATATCAAACTAAAACAGAAAAAATAAAATATATAAAAATAAAAACTATCTATAAAAAAATTATTAAAATTACTAACAGAATCAACAATATCAATTAATTTAGAAATACTTAAATAAGAATATGCAGTCATTGCTAATGATGCGATAAAACCTATAGCAATAATAATTAAATTTGATATTAAATTATTTTCTAATATTTTGCCTATTTTAGCATTTATATCATTAATTGTATTTCTCTTTTCATTAGTATTGTTTGTATTATTATTTTGAATAGTATTTTCTTCCATAATCTCATAAACCCCATTATAGTAAATCATAAAATTGGAAATTATTATAAATTCAATAAGCATAAAAGTCAATTATTATATGGTTATATAATTAGAATAATAAGAAGTTATTTGTAGTTTTATGTGTAAGATTATAAAATAAAATTTGGAACTTTATAATTTGGTATTAATTTTAATAATAAAAATTCTTAAATATAGAATCTTGCCAATATAAATAGATTTAAAGAATTACTTACATACCCCGCCCTTTATTCCTTAAAACTTTATTTTGAAATTTTAGCTTTTATTATATTTAATACTTATACAGAAATTACAGCACCCGCCCAAGTTTTTTTAAATTTTAAAACTTTACTCTACGCACGGTAAACAAAATTTCAAATATAATAAAAATTATAATTCAAATTAATATATATTTATAATTTCATTCTGCGTGCGCTGAATAGATTATAGAGTCAAATAAAATTTTGGGTGGGTTTTATAATTGCAGCATTATTTTTCAAGAAGTATAAAATAAACATGACAAATAAAAGTTTTAAATATATAGGGTGGGCAAATGTAAATAGATTTAAAAGAATAAATTATACTAAGCTTTTTAATTTTAATATTTGCATGGATTTGTCCATAATACAAGTTCTTTTACAACCGAAGGAAGTACTGCTACTGAAAGGAGCACCTGACGAAGTCCACTGTAAGTGTAGGTATAGTATTGTTATAAAAAACAAAAGAACTGCATTATTAAATTAATAAAATTTAATAAATTATATTATCTATAAAAAATAATTAGTATTATTTAACACCATATTTAACTTACACTTTAAAAAATATAATATTCTTTTATAAAATCAAATACAGTGCCATAAAGTTAGAAAAAGCGATAAAAAATATATTAAATTAATTATAATAACTATTTAATTTTCTTTACTACATTAAATATAGTAAGCATTCTATTTGCTGTTTCTTCTGCATCATTTTGAGCAACAGGTCCCCATATATTATGATCGTCATTTCCATCAAGGAAAGACAATTCTTCATCTAAATATATTATACTTTTTAATTTATTTATTAGTTTTGTATTTTTAGAGTAAATACGAATATATATATATTCTTCTCCTTTTTCATGACCGATACGTATATCAATAGTAAAATCATTTACATCACAATATATTATACCCCCTTCCTTATCATAATAAATTTCATCTAACAAAGTATTTTCTTCTTTAAAATTAAAATTTTTAGGTTTTATCAATTTATCAACATCTTCAGAAAACTTAATATTATCTTGTACATCTTTTCTTACTAATTCCCGTCTTTTTTTAATAAGAACTTCTTTTGTATTTTCTAATATATCAATAAAATTATCTATATCTTCTATAGATGATATTTGCTCATAATTTTTATTGTTTTCTAATATTTGCTTCAATAATTTATTATTCATATTTAATACCTAATTATTTTATATTTTTCAATGCTTCATATAATTCTTTCATTTTAGAAGCTGTATCTTGAGCACTTTCATTATTTATATCTATATCATACCATATACCTTCATTATCATTTCTATTAAGCCATTTTATTTTATAGTTTTTTATTTTTTCTATTATATTTCCTAATTCTCTTTTCTTAATTCCTCCTGTATAAAATCCTACACTTATATGATTATATTTAAGTACTAAAATAATATACAAACTTTCTATTTTATTAGATATTTTATATATTGTATGAGAGAAATTTTTATTAAATAAATTATCTTTTATAGTATCAGAATCTTCTATTTCAAATTTATATTTTTTATCTTCTCTCAAAATATCAGATACTTTTTTAATATAATCTATATAATCTTGCATATTATCAGTTTTTTTGTGTCTTAATATTTCTATTGTACTTTCAATCAAATCAATATATTCCTGTGCTTCTTCAGGAGTACTAATATTATTATATGCATCATTGCTTTGTAATAATTCTTTTAATTTATCTTGCATAAAAGTATCCTCTTCGCTGCTTGAACTTAAATATTCCTCTTCTTCTATAATTTGAACTATTGCAGATTTCAAATTATCATATTCTTTCATATGTATAAAATTACAATTTTCATCTTCATAAATAATATATTTAAGCCACTCAGCAATATTTCTATGTGATATATTAATAAATTTATTTTTTAATTTTATTCTTTCTTTTGTTGGTAAACTATTTTCTGAAGGTAAATAACCGCCTCTAGTTAAATATATAACATAAATATTATTATGACTTATTTCATCTTTTACATACTTGATATAATTTAATAGCTGATTATCTCCATTATCTCCGCTGTTAATTTTATTTTCAATAATAACAGAAAAATTTCTATTATGAATATACAAATCTATAGATTTTTGAGTTCCTTTTGGACTATACTCTTTTTCTATTTCAAATGATTCATTAGTGCTATTTATAATATCTTCTTTAAAAATATATTTTAAAAAAGAGTTTATAAAATTAAATTGTACATTTGAATTATTAATGTTTATTTTCAGTAATTCATATAATATTGTAGAATTTTTACGTTCTAATTCTTCTATATCAATTAGTTTAAATATATTAATTCTTGGAGGTTTACTTAATTTATATTCTTTTAAAGAATTAATAAGACTTTCATAATTTTCTAATAAAAGATTTAAAATGGTTTCTTTATTATTAAGTAATTCTCTATTTTTATCAAATAACAAATTTATTATATCTAAATGCATTTTTTTCATATAAGTATTATAAATGCAAATAAATTTTATATCAAATAAAAAAGGCGATACCTCAAAAAAGATACCGCCTTTAATTTTATAAAATTATTATTTAGATTTATTTAGCTTCTATAACAACTTTATGCTGTCCGTCATAACCGAATACTTCAGGATTATACATCTCTTCAGCTTTAGTAGCAGGAAGTAAATATTCACCAGGAGTAACAGCACGAACTACATATCTGTACTCATGTTCGCCGTCACTAAGCATATCAGCGAATAATAACACTTTGTCATTATAGTTTTCAGTGTGATTGAATCCGCCCCACCACCAAGTAGGTTTGCCAGCATTTCCAGTTAAGTTTTTAACTTCGCTGCTTTCTGTAGCAAAGCTAGCATTCAATATTCTCATACCTGCCGCAATAGGAGTATCAACTACAACGAAATGTCTTTCAAAAGGAGCTGTAACTTTTACTACAACAACATATTCCTCACCTTGTTTGAATTTATCTTTAGTTAAGTCTAATACTCTGCCGTCTTTAGTTTCGTATCTTCTTTCTACTTTTATTCCAGCATCTCTATTAACTGCTAAATCGCGAGGAGCGTAAGTAAGTCTAACACCATAATAAAGTCTTCCATCTCCATTACGTTTGATATTAGCTAAAGCAGCTCTAGTATTTAAGTTGCTCAATTTTTCGTCCATAAACTCACTTAAAGCATAATTCTTAGTTAAGCTAGGCTGAGTTCTTGCAGTAAATGTTTCTTCAAGTAAAGTTTTTCCTTGATATATAAACTCTGCTTTGAAATTAGGATTAACATTCTCATATTTTTTATAATACATATTCATAGCAGCGAATACTGAAACATTGTCCTGAGTATTTAAATATCTTCCGTTTTTTCTTGACTGAACTAACCAACGAACTACTTTTTCATTGATAGCATTGTCGTAACCTGTTTCTATTAAAGCATATAAAGCAACAGATGTATCTCTTACTGAAGAAGAGTGTATCCAATAAAGATTAGCATATCTTCCTTCAAGCTCATAATGTGCTGTATTAGGATCTTCTTTAATAGTGTTAAGTATATACTGTCTAACTTCAGTTAATGCTTTATTATCATATTTATTGTAATACATAGCTCTCATTAATTGAACCTGTCCGTAGAAAGGTATATTATTAACTTGAGGATATATTCTGTCTATTATAGTTTTTACATCATTAGCATTGTATCCGCCTTCAGAAAGAACTGCAGCGATATAAGCTATAGATGAAAGATTTATATATTCATCTTGCCAGAAGCTAGGTTTTTCAGCCTCTCCGCTCTTAGCATAATTATTAATGTATTCTAATGCTAATCTTAAAGAATTTTCATCAACTGTATATCCTTCTTTTTTAGCTTTAATCATAGCATCAGCAGCATAAGCAGTAAGCCATGGAGATATCCAAGTTTTGCTAGGCCAGTAAGAGAATCCGCCGTCAGCACTTTGATATGTAGGCATAGATTTTAAGAAATCTTGTACTGTTTTATCTAAACTTTCTTCAGCTATATCAGTAAGCTTCATATCTACTAATAATCTCTTACTTGTTATTATAGGATAAACTCTTGATAACTGCTGTTCCAAACAAAGGTAAGGATAATTTATAAGATAATTTATACCGCCTGTAAGTTCACTGAATGCACTAGGTGACATATAAACTTCTAAACTTCCAGCACCTTTATATGCTTCTGTTATATTAGGTACTCTAAGCATTAAATCAGTATTATTATTTGTAGTACTTGAGAACATAGCAACAGATTCTGTAGTCATAGGAATATTAACATTGAATGTTTTTTCTACAGCATCAGTATATTCTCCGCCTTTAGCAAATATAGTAACTTTAGCTTCTCCCCTATTTGTAGCTATAATATCAAATCTTACATCAGCATTTCCACCTTTAGGAACTTTTATTGTTTGAGCAGCATTTTCTATCATAGCATTAGAAGCAACAGCCTGAACTTCTATTTCTAAATCCTGATCAGAATAATTGTATACTATACTTCCAGCTTTGAATTTATCTTCAACATAAGCAAATTCTGGTAAAGTAGTCATAAGCATAATATTTTTCTTAACTACAACAACATCATCAGAAGCACCGAAATAACCGTCTTGGTTTATAGCAGAAGCCATTATTCTAAATGATGTAATATTATCAGGTAAATTGAATGTAACAGTAGCTTTACCATTAGCATCAGTTTTTACTCTGCCTTGATAGAATGCAGTTGTTAAGAAATTCTTTCTTATGCTGAATACATCCATACCCATAGCTTCAGCTTTAGCCATCATCATATCATTAGCGGCTCTCATACCGTCACCGCCAGGAGTATCGCCTTTCTCACCATAGTTTCTCTGTCCTATTAAGTGTATTCTAGTATCGGCACTTGCTACACTCAAAGGTCTTTGTCCATAGAAAGTATTGAACCAGTTAGGAGTTTTATAACCTATTAAATTTAATACTCCAACATCAACCACGCTTAACATGATTTCTGTTTCCATAGGTTTGCTTTCTTTAGTTTCAACATATAAGTCCACTGTCATTTCATCACGAGGTTCTAAACTGTCAGCAGATTTTGTTATTTTTACATTAAGTTCTTTTTCACGAGGTGATACTGAAAGTCCTGCATAACCAATTTTAAATGATGGCTTACCTTCATCAGTTGCATAATTAGTATAAGCTTCATTTTCAACTCTACCTTTAACAAGTGAAACACCTACATAAATATTAGGTAAATATTCTGGTTTTATAGGTACTTCTATTAAAGCAGTAGAACCTTCAATATTTGTAACATAAGAATCTATAACATATTCTCTTTCAACTGTTACTAAAGCAGTAGCAGATTCATAAGGAGATTTTATCATTATCTTAGCTGTTTCACCTGGCTTATATTCTTCTTTTTCTGTGATAAGCTCTAACAAATCATCATCAAACATAGCCCAAGGAGCATAATCCTTACCTATAACATACATATATTCATCAGCAGCAACTTCTCTGTTTTTAGAGTCTTTTGCTCTTGCTAATATTATGTAAAGTCCTGAATTTGTAGGAGTAAAGCTGTATGCAACTGGGTCTTTTTTTGTTGTTACTGTAGTAGTTTCAACAACATCATCTATTTGTTTTGATTCCCATTCAAATCTTCCGCCTGTTATAGCTTTTCTTACTGATTCCCAATGTCTTCTTATAACTTGAACTTCTATTTCTTTGCCTTCAAGTCTGTTTCCTTCTGTATCAACAGCAATAAATTCTAACTGTGTAGGCTTATCAGTTTCTAAGAAATAACCTTGTCTTTTTATACCTATATAATAATCACTACCATGAACTAATACACTTTTTGTAGTGCTTACTCTTTGAGAATCCTCACCTGATACAGTTGATTCTATAGTAACATAAGCAGCATGTATTGAACGGCTTGCATCTATAGTTGGAGCATAAGCATATTCACCATTTTCATCTAATGCACCCGTACCGTTTGCTATCATAGAATAATAATTATTATAATATTCATCTTCAAACCAGCTTAATTTTGTAAATCTGAAACCTGCATTATTAGGAGGAGTGAAGAAAGTTTCATTCATAGAAATATTATAACTAACTTGATTAGATATCATAGGCTCGCCGAATAAATACCAGCCTGACATCTTAATAGGCATTGTATCGCCTAAATAATAATTTTTGTCTTCAACCCAAAGTCTGCTTTCATATTCTAAAGGTTTGAATTCCTCTACTCTGAAGCTTTGTGATAAACTATATGAACTGCTGTCTTCTCTGTCATTATTTGATTCGCTTCTAAACTCTGCATTTACACTGTAATATCCAGTAGGAGCATCTGCTGGTAAAGTGAAATCTATTAAATAAGAACCATATTCATTTAAAGTAATAGTTCCTTTATGTATTTCCTCACCTCTTGAATTATTGATTACAAATGTACCATTTTTCAAATCATTAGGTATTTGCCAATTTCCTATTTTATTTTCTCTTATAACACCTTTTATATGTACTTCTTCACCAGGTTTATAAAGTCCTCTTTCTGTAAACATAGAACCATTATAATCTTTATCAGAAGGAGAATAATCGTAACTTATATCCATTCTCCAAGGTGAAACACCTGTACCCCAATCGCTGTTTATGAAAGATACATCATCGCCTTTTGTAACTATAGCCCATTGTCTAGGAGTATCCCATCTGCTTGCTCTTTTTATTCCTAAAGTTCTAAATCCTTTAGTAGTTGCTATTCCGTTTTCGTCTGTAGTTGCTTTTTCTAATACTCTGTTAAAGTCATCTCTTATTTCTACAGTAGCTCCTTCAACCGGCATTCCTGTTTTTAAATCTGTTACAAATATAGTATTTGAATCGCCAGAGAATTTACCTGTTACTCCCATAGAAGTAATTTGTATTTGAGAAGCTGTTGAATAATCATATTGATTTTGATATCCTGTTTTAGTTTTAAACTCTATAGACAATAAACCATATTGCTTATTATTCATATAATTAGTTAAATATAATGCTGTTGTGATATATCTGTTTCTTTCAACGTTAGGAGTATATTCAGTAGTATTATTATATCCGAATAATTTTCCATATTGATTAGTATAATTTCTAAATTGAGCACTTTCATCATATCTATATACTTGTTTATTTACAAATAAGAAAGGTATGATATTTTCTTTATCAACATATCTGCTTTGTATATTTATAGTATTAGGGTTCATTACCTGTACTGGAAGTTTTATTCCTTCATAAGCTTCAACAACTCCCATTCCTGAAGGTATAGAAACGCTTGGGTTATAGTCTGTAACATTTAAAGTAATATTTTGTTCTTTAGCCAAAGTTTGACCATAAGAGTCTTTTAAACTTCCATTGATTTTTATATTATAAGTAATATTAGGATTGAATCTTAATGAATAAAGTGAAAATTCTTTTGAAGACCAAGAATTCTGCTGAATTTCTTCTTCTGTAGGAAGCTGAATTTCCGGAGTGATTTCCATATTTCTTATCAAATCTGACCATTCAACTCTTGTACTGAATTTTATTGTAGGAGCTTTAGGAGAATATGAAGCTGTTACAGTTTGTTCACTTTCTCCGCTGAAATAGAAATCATCATGTGTAGAAAAATTAAAACTGTCATTATTTGCTGTTCCCAAATTACCATTAACGGCAGCAAGTCCTTTTTCTATATGTACTGTTATTTTATCATTTTTAGCTAATGCAGCTTTAGGCTTTATAACTAATACTTGTTCTAATTGGTATTCGTTAGTTTCCCATTCTCTTAAATCTTCTATTTTTGCATATCTTACATCAAAATCTATAGCAGTATTATTATTGCTGGCAATTAATTGTATTTTTTCTTTTGCACTCTGAAGATAAATAGGCATATTATAATAAACAACTATATTAACATCTGTAGGAAGTTCTGACTGCCTATCATAAGGAGAAGTTTTCTGCATTATAGGTCTTAAAGTATTAAAACTCCAAGTATAATCATTTTCCAATATATCGCCTGTTAATTCGCTTTTTATTCCTTTTTTTAGTGTAACATCTATTTTTGTGTTGTCTGGCAAAGGTTCACTAGGATAAAAAGCTAATGTATTAACAGAAAGCCATTTATACGTACCTTTAACATCTATATTAAAATTGAAGTATTGATTAGTAACTTCTTTAATAGCCTGTAAAGCTACCATCTGCTGATTGAAAGTTACTGTTATTGCTTCATAATTATTTCTCGAAGTGTTTTCTCCGATTGGAGAGGTTCTGTCAATAGCTATTGCCGCAAACATACTAACTCCTGTTATCATTGTTAAAATTAATGACATTATCATAATACAATAAAGAGTTTTTAGTTTTACAATAAGTTTTCTCATAAAGGCTCCAGAAACGATATTTTTATATTGTAATGTTATACCATAAATAATTTTAAAGTAAACTATTAAAAGTAAAAAATATTTTATATTAAAGAATATAGTTTTACTAAAAAATTACATATAGTTATATAAAACTAAAATAAAACAAAAAAGTTGTATATTTTATTTAAACTATTTTTATAATTTTCAGTATTGCCAATATTATTTTATAATTCTATTAAAAAAGAGCCTTCATAAAAATTAATTTATAAAGACTCTTTTTTTATTATTTTTTTATATATTATTCTTTATTATACTATAAACAGAATTAATAAACCTTTTATTTAATTTTAAAGGATTTGTTTTTACAGGCTGCAGCTCATCGCTTTCATCATAGAAAATAATATTATTTAAATTGACATCTTCATCAGGCTCAATTCCAAAATACATATAGTCAAATGTAATATGTGCTGAAATTTGTAAATAGCTATCTTTTAAAATATATTCACTATAGCTTCCTCCGTCTTCTGCTTCTCCTCTTGCAAAATCATATTTATTTGCAAATGACATCAAAGTTCCAGCTTTAACAGTGACTCCTTCAAATGCAGTTAGCTCATCATTTTGAATATCCTTTTCTTTTATAGTTTCATAATTAAAATTAAGCTGTTCTATAGGCTGATTAATTTCATAATCTGTCAATTGCTGTTTCCATTTATTTAAAGTATTTTCATCTAATTCTATAGGGTGAACTAAACTAATATTTTTTGCAGTTGTATCTTCAAGTTTATATTCTTTTTCATCGGCAGTATTGAAAGTGCCGTCTTCCATATATCTAAAACTTTCAATTAATTTATTATCATCATCATAAACACCCCAAATTAATTTTAAGGCAAATATATTCATAATACTATTATTTACAAATACATTCTTGAAACTTTTATAATTCCATTTTCTGCCGTTCATTAAAACTCTTTGAAGTCTTATTCTTTGAGATTGTATTAAAGTTTTTATTTCTTTTTTTAGAGTACTAAATTCTTTTTTAACTGAATCTGCCATTTCCTTATCATCTTTGCTGTTTGGGGCTGGAAGTGATTTTATAATTTTACTTTTTTCATCATCATTAATTGTTAATTCTAAATTATTATCTATATTTAAAGTAAATGTTCGGTTTGCTTCACCTCCATAGCTTAGAACTTTATTTCCTTTTCTGTCAAAACCAAAATCAGGAATAATTCTGTCAGAAAGTTCATCAGTAGAAATTTCTAAAATCTCTGCAGCATTTTTCATAGTTTCATTTGCTGTTTCTTTAATTTTTGCAGTAGGTGCTTTTCTTGTTAGATTATCAACCAATATTAAAGCATAATTTTTTCCATTTAATGCAATACATTTTACAATAAATGCTCCCAATATAGTTCTTGCTCCCTTAGCAAATTCTTTTATTAATGTATATACTGCATCGATTTTTGAATTGTCAGAATATATACAATAAGGCATCAAGATATTTTTTTCTTTACTGTCATAATTAGTATCTTTCCAATAATTGAATATATCATTTAATACTTTTTCAAAAGAGTTAGTTTCTAATAAATCAGCGAGCATATCGCAGTCTTTAAGTCTTGCAGGTTCTATTAAATTCATATACTCAATGAAAATATATTTAATAATTCTTTTATCAGCCTCATTCCCATTTTTATATAATACTTTATCTAATTTTACATTCTCTAAAAATTTAATACTGTTTTCATAACTTGTATTATAGTATGTATTAATGAATTCAATTGCTTCATCAACACTATTAAATTTATCGCCGTATTTTTTTAAGTTCCAATTTTTTAGTATTGTTTTTAAAGCTCCTTTTAAATCTGAAGCTTTCACTCTGTCAATAGCTTTTTCAACATATTCCCTTGTTATATTTTCATTATTAGATATGAGTTTTAAACAAACTCTTTTAACTTCTACTTTTTTAGTGCTTTCAAGAACTGTATAAAATAAATCAAAATTATTATAATTAAAATTAGGATTATATGCCCATTTTAATATATCTAAAATAGCCAATTTTTCATTGCTTAATTCTTTTTTAATAAAGTTTTTATCATCTAATATATTTTTTAATTCTTCACTGTAATTTTCTAATAATAAATCTTTTAAAGTTTTTGCATTATCTTTTTCATCTGTTAAACTATTATATAATGATGGAGGCGGCATATAGTAATTACCATAATCATAATAGTATGAAAGAAGAACTTCTTTTAATGTTATATTTAATTCTTTATTATTTATAAGAGAATCAACTATTTCTCTGAATGTTCTTGAAGTTAGGGCATATTGTGTTTCTATGTATTTTCTAATTCCAAGCTGTATAGTTAAATGTTTTAATACATCTATACAGAATTTTTTTGATGATTTTGTTTCTTCGCATAAATCTTCAAAATTGAATAAGGCAAATACATACATTATATCTGTATTCAAACTAATTTCTGGATAAGTTGCTCTAAATCTGTAAAGTCTGTCTGAAGATTTTTTTCCTGTAAAATAGTCTATTAAATTATTAAATGTTTTATTTTTATCTTTATCAAATACCTCTTCTAAATTTTTAATGTTATTAGATATTTTATTAATATCTCCTCCATCTTGCTTTTTAAGACATTTTAAAATTACATTAGGTATTATTTGATAGCATAATTTAAATGTTTCTAAATCAAAATTATTATCATTATGCTCTAATAAAATTGCACTGAATAAAATAAATATGATTTTTATATCTTGTCTTATAATATATCTTTCTGATTTTAAGAGATTATATAATTTATAAAAAGATTCTTTATCATTTAAATAAAGTTTTTTGAAATTATGAACTTTATCTATATAAAAATAATCATTAAAATGTTTAGCAATAACTGAAAAATAATTTGGAAAATCAAGTTCTTTATATCTTTTATCAATCATTTTATATCTATCTGAAAAAGAATCTCTATTTACATAAGTTCCAAAGTCTATATTAATTTCTATAATTAAAGATTCATCATTGTTTAATATTTCTACAAATTTATCTCTTAATGATTTATGTTTATTTATAATAGGAGCAATAACATTTAAAGCATCAATTTTATTCGGCATATAGTCTAATGCTTTTATAATAATGTCTATATATTTATCTTCAGTGTTTGCCATAGCACATAATGCAAATAATGGTATAACTGCATCTCTATCCATATTTTTAAATATTTTTTCTGCATCTTTAGAATTTATTATATCTACATATTTATTAACATATTCAGTAAACTCTTTATTGAAATACTCATTTAATAATTCAAATATTTTATGTATAGGTCTTTGAAAAGCCATTAGTCTGCATACAGGTGATTTATATGTGCTGTAATTTATATTCTCTAATGCTTTTTCTAAATTTCCAAATAATATTAAAGATGGAAGTACAAGACTTTCTCTGTGCTCTTTTTTCTTATGTTCATTATAATAATATATTTTTAATAAGTGTTTGTATCTGTCTTTTAATTTTTGATTATCTTCTTCTATTTCACAGTAGCATTTAATTATATCATTCATTTTATAAGCTAATGGATATCCCCAAATAGGTATTGATGTGAAATTTGTATTTGCTTCAGCCTGCTTCATAGGCATTCTTACATCAACATAAAATTCTTCCAATTTCTTTTCTAAGTCCATAAAAATCCTCTATTTATATAGTATTGAAATAAATGAAGTTATATCACATATAATTTTTTAAGTAAATAATAAAAGTAAAAATATTTTTTATACTCACTTTTTGTTATATCATTATTTAGTTTAAAAGCTTGATATTTATTATAAAACTTTATGAATTTAAAAAAGTTATGCATAAATAACCATATTTTGTCAAAAATAAATTTATGTTTTATTTTTATATTTGGGGCTTTGCCCCCGTTCTGCGTTCCTTCGGCAAGCCTACTTCTTTTGCGACAGAAGGAAGTTTCTGTGGTATTGCCACATACGAAGTACGCCTGCGACGAGAAGCAAAAAGGCTGCATTTAGACTTTAATTTAATAAATTATTTTACATGTAAAACAATGTTAGTATTATTTAGTACTAATTTTATACTTGCATTTTTTGCAACTTTTTGCGGCGGGAAAAAGTTGAATAAAAAAATTGACAAACTTAAAAATTTTCAGTATATATTATTATTTACTTAAAAAAGTTATATATATTTTAAACTATTTTTCTATTATAGTAAATATTTTCTATTTTATTGTTTGATAATGAGAGTATAGTTTTTGCAAATGATATATTGTCATTTAAACAAGGACATACTATAAAATCTTTAATATTATATTTATTTATAGCTTCTTCTCTATATTCAATATCTATTTCATAAATCGTTTCTGAATTATCTATTGTGAATGCTAAAGGATATATTATTAATTTTTCGCCATTATATTTTTTTATTGTATCTATAGTTGATGGTTCAAGCCATTCAATTTTTCCTATTTTTGATTGATAAGAAAGCAATACATCTTTAAAATATAAACCTGATTCTTTTAATTTTTCTTTTAATATATTCACGTTCATGTTACATTCATATTCATAAGGATCGCCATTATCTACATACATTTTTGGTATAGAATGAGCAGAGAAAATTAATATATACTCTTCACTGTTTTTATCGCCTATACTGTTTTTTATTAAATTTACAACTGAATCATTATAATATTCATTGTCATAATATCTGTCTATTATATTAATTTTAGGATTATATTTTAATTTCTTCATAGCTTTATAAACGCTTTCTAAAGATGATTTTACTGTAACTTCTGAATATTGAGGATACATACTAAATAAAGTAATTTCTTTTACATCATTGTTTTTTAATTCTTTTAATACATCATAAGAATAAGGAGGCGTATAATTCATTATGTATTTATAATCTTTTGTATTGTCCATACTATTTAATTTATTTATAAGTTTTTCTGTATATTCATTTATTGGAGATTTTCCGCCTATCGCTTCATAATGTTTAATAACATTAGGCTTTATTTTATTAACAATCTTTTTAGCTACCATACCTCTTATAATGCTGTTTTTTATATTTAAGATATAGTAATCATTAAACATATTAACCAAAAATGTATTTATTTCATCAAAATTTCTAGGCCCTCCCATATTTAGAAGTACAACAGTTTCTTTTCCATTACTCATAATACATAATCCTTATTAATAATATTTACTATTAAATAATAAATCTTTTATAATTATTAGTCAATATATATTATAAATTTTTCATAGAATATTTTTATAAAAATTAAATAATTAGATTCAGATAAATAGAATTCTTTTTAAAAACAAAGGTATATTAATATAATTTTTTCAAATAGACAAAACTTTATAAAAATTTCACTATGATAATTTAATAGAAATTGATGATTATTATAAATTTATTATAAAAATTCATACAAATAGCCTTGTATATTTAAAAAATTATAAAAAAGAGTCTTGAAAAAAATATTATTAACAAATATAATATATTTATTGATAATAAATATTAATAAGGAGTTTTTATATATGTCAGATAAAAAATTAACAACTGAATTTGGTGCTCCAGTTGACAACAATCAAAATTCTATTACTGCAGGTGCAAGAGGACCTATGCTTTTACAAGATGTATGGTTCATGGAAAAAATGGCACATTTCGATAGAGAAGTTATACCTGAAAGAAGAATGCATGCTAAAGGTTCTGGTGCTTATGGTACATTCACAGTTACACATGATATTACACAATACACTAAAGCGAAAATATTCTCAGAAGTTGGAAAGAAAACTGATTTATTCGTAAGATTCTCTACAGTAGCAGGAGAAAGAGGTGCAGCAGATGCTGAAAGAGATATAAGAGGATTTGCTATTAAATTTTATACTGAAGAAGGAAACTGGGATTTAGTTGGAAATAACACTCCAGTATTCTATTTCAGAGATCCTTTAAAATTCCCAGATTTAAACCACGCTGTAAAAAGAGATCCAAAAACTAATATGAGAAGTGCTCAAAATAAATGGGACTTCCTCACTTCTTTACCTGAAGCTATTCACCAAATAACTATAGATATGAGCGACAGAGGTATACCTTATAGCTACAGACATATGCATGGATTCAGCAGTCATGCTTATAGTTTCATAAATAAAGATAATAAAAGATTCTGGGTAAAATTCCATTTCAAAACTCAGCAGGGAATTAAAAATTTAACAGATGAAGAAGCTGCAGCAATCATAGCAAAAGACAGAGAAAGTTCTCAAAGAGATTTATTTGATGCTATAGAAAGAGGCGACTATCCAAGATGGAACATGAAAATACAAATAATGACTGAAGAACAAGCAAATGCAAGCAAAAGAAATCCATTTGACTTAACAAAAACTTGGTCACAAAAAGAATATCCTTTAATCGATGTTGGAGTTTTAGAATTAAATAAAAACCCTGAAAACTATTTTGCTGAAGTAGAACAGTCAGCATTCAGTCCTTCTACAATAGTTCCTGGTATAGGATTCTCTCCTGACAGAATGCTTCAAGGAAGATTATTCTCATACACTGATACTCAAAGATACAGATTAGGTGTTAATTATTCAAGCATACCTGTAAATGCTCCAAGATGTCCATTCCACTCATTCCATAAAGATGGTTCTATGAGAGTTGATTCTAATAACGGTTCTACTGTACAATATGAACCTAATTCTCAAGGTGAATGGAAAGAACAAAAAGAATATTCTGAACCACCTTTGAAACTTTTCGGCGATGCTTACAGATATGATCATAGAGAAGATGATGACGATTACTACACAGATGCAAGAGCTTTATTCAATCTTATGACTGATGCTCAAAAACAAGTATTATTTGAAAATACTGCAAGAGATATGGAAACAGTTACTAAAGAAGTAAAATTAAGACATATTAAAAATTGTATGAATGTTGATAAAGCTTATGGTATTGGCGTTGCTAAAGCTATGGGTATAAATGAAAACGAAATAAAATAAACAATAAAATATAGTATATAAATAAAAATGCAGTTAATATATAGAACAATATATTAACTGTATTTTTTTATTAATATTTTTATGACAAGTATGTCATATCCCCTATTTTTAAACATTACAATTTTGTATATACTAAAAATTTTTAAGTTTGTCATTTTTTATTCAACTTTTTCCCGCCGCACACGCTCTGCGGACTTCGTCAAAGTTGCAAAAAGTGCAATTACATAATTAGTACTAAATCATACTAAAATTGTTTTACATGTAAGATAGGTTATTAATTTAAGCACACCTAAAGGTGGACTTCGTCAAATATAGTCCTTTTGCTTCTTTGGGTCACCACCGAGTAGGTGCCTAATCGGCAAAAGAAGTGGGGTCTGGGGCAAAGCCCCAGATATAAAAACAAAAATATAAATTTATTTTTGACAAAATATAGTTGTTTAGGTATATACCAACAATTTTTAAGTTTGTCAATTTTTTTGTTGTTCTTTTTCCCGCCGCACGCCACAGGCAGACAGAGTCAAAGAACAAGACAAAGTACACCTACAGCAAAAGTATAAATATAAAATTAGTAGTAAATCATACTATAATTGTCTTATATGTAAAATAAATTGTTTATTTTGTATAGTTGTAAGTAATCAGCTGCATGTATAGTTGGCGTTTGATAAGATAAAACAGTGCCGTGCGGGAAGGTGCCGCAGCTCGCGCTTGACAAAATATAGTTGTTTAGCTATATTATAATTTTATATAATCAAAATAAATCTGTTAATCTAAAATCCCATATAATAAGAATTAATAAAGTATAAATAAATCTTTCTGACACTTTTTCATTATTCTCATTATAGAATTTAATATTTATTTTTACTTTATCTTTGTAATCAATATTATCTTCAGCATCTATTATTATATCAAAATTGTCTCCATTATTTATTTTTAAATTATATTCTTTAACTGTGCCATAGTCCATATAACTAGGAATCATTGAATACCTATCACCGAAAGCCTTAAAAGTACCATAAGCTATTTCAATATTTTGTAATTTGTTTATTTCATTTTCCAAATTATTTTTATCTAATTTTATTATGCTTAATTGATTTATTGGCTGAATCAATTCATAATCTTCTAATTGTTTTTTCCATTTTGTAATAGTTTCTTCTTCCATTTCTATAGGACTTGCTAAACTTATAAAGCTATTTTCATTAATTTTAACTTCTTTATCTTCACAATTTGAATAACTTCCGTCACCTGAATATCTGAAAGTTGTTACAAACACATTATCTTTATCATACAAATTCCATATAAGTGAAGAAGAAAATTTATTCATTATAGGATTATTAATAAATACTTCTTTGAAAAAACTATAATTATATTTCTTTTCATGCATAAGTAATTTTGTTAAACTTATAGAAAGTTTTTTTATTACTTTTGGTATTTCTTTTTTTATATATTTAATTTCTTCTTTTATATTTTCTGTAAAATCTCTAGGTACTGCTTTTAACTCTTTATTATTTTTTATATCAAATACATTTACAGAATAATCAGCATTCAAAATCAATTTATAATCATAATTAATAATTTTTTCTCCTTTTGAATCGAATCCAAAATTTGAAGTAAATTTTAATTCTAAATCATCAATATCAAGTCCTATTTCTTTTGATATTTTATTTATTAAATTAAAAGCATTTTCTCTCAATTCTGATTTTTTAGTTTTTGAATAAATATCATATAATAACTTAATACTATATTCAGTTCTTTTTACTGAAGATAAAATTATTAAAAAGAAATTAGAGTCTTTTTCTTTTTTGTATATTTCTCTTAAAGCTTCATCACTTCCATATAAACTATAAACAATAGCAGCAGTTTCTTTATGTGTTTCTATATAAATATTTTTAGCAAAAGTCAAAAAACTTTCTCTGTCAAGTAAATTAATAATAGAATCAATTTCAAGCAAATTATAAATATCTCTTTTAAGCTCTAAATATTTCAAGTATATATATTTGATAATTTTTTCATCAGCTGTTCTTGATTTATCCTTTATAAACACATTTGCATTTTCTATATAGGAAACTTTCTTCTCATCTTTTTTACTTAATTTAATGCTTTCCTCATATTCTTCAATAGTATCAAAAATTTTATAATCAATAAACTCTTTAAGTTCATCATAATAAATATTTTCTAATTTTCTTTTAGCTGACTGAACTTTTTTATTTTTTATTTCTGAAGCTATTTTATGAATCTCTTTTATATTCTCCTTCAATTTTCTTTCTATAGATTCTGTATTATTATCAAAAGCATATAAATATAAAATCCATTTCAAACTAAATTTATCTATATGTTTATCAATGGCATCAAACCAATCTCCCATATACTCCATAGATTCAAGTTCCCAATTAGATAAAGAATCATAATGCTCAAAACCGCTTCTAAATAACATTCCAATCATATTTTCTACTTTATCAACTTTCCAAGTATTCAAAGGCTGATTGAACTTTTCAGCTTTATGAAAAACATAATCCATTTCAATTATTTTAGATGTATCCCAAGTATTTAATGGCTGATTAAATTCATAACAAAATTTAAACATATTAGATACATATTTCAAATTAGAAGTTTTCCAATTATCAAGAGGCTGATTGAAATTCCAGCATTCTTCAAACATACTATTTGCATATTCTAATTTAGAAACATTCCAATTATTAATATTTTGATTGAAATTTCTACAATTCATAAACATACCAGCGGTACTTATTACATTGGAAGTGTCCCATTTTCCTAAAGGCTGATTAAAATTAAGGCAGTTATAAAACATACTATTTGCATATTCTAATTTAGAAACATTCCAATTATTAATATTTTGATTGAAATTTCTACAATTCATAAACATACCAGCGGTATTTATTACATTGGAAGTGTCCCATTTTCCTAAAGGCTGATTAAAATTAAGGCAGTTATAAAACATAAAAGAAAAAATTTTTATATTAGAAGTATTCCAATTTTCTATATTTTGATTGAATATTGAACAATTTCCAAACATAGACTGAACATTATTAACATTAGAAATATTCCATTTATTAAGAGGCTGATTAAATTTTTTACATTCCCAAAACATCTTTGACATATTTTCAACTTTAGAAACGTCCCAGCTATTAATATTATAATTAAAATTTTCTGCCAATTCAAACATACTGCTCATATTAACAACATTAGAAGTATTCCAAGTTTCAAGTCCTTCAAAATTTACTCTCTTACTGTTTTGAAACAACTCGCTCATGTCTGTTATTAAACTTGTATCAATATCACCCAAGTAAATACTTTCATCTTGAACTAACTTCTGTAATTCTTCTTTTGTTTGAGGTTTGTATTTCATTACTATGTTTCCTGATTCTATTTATTTTAATTGTTCTTTTTCCCGCCGCACGCCATACCTAAAAGGCACTCCCTACGGTCGCAGGCGGACAGCGTCAAAGAACCTTATATCCTCGACAGGCTCGGATACGCTTCGCGAAAGTGCAAGGATAAAATTAGTACTAAATCATACTAAAATTATTTTACATGTAAGATAAATTATTAATTTAAGCACACCTAAAGGTGGACTTCGTCAAATATAGCCCTTCGCAGTAGGCAGGCTGTGCCTGCTTCTTTGGGGCACCACCGAGTAGGTGCCTTGCCTACGGCACGCATAGTGTATGCGGCAAAAAAGTTGATAATACATCTGCAAAATATAAAAATTGATAAAATATAATCTTATTATCATTTCTTATTTTTCTCTATACCAAGAAGGAAGATTACTTTCTAAAGGCGAATCAATAAAAGTGTATTTCATATTAACATTTTCCGGCAATTTCCAAGATTCCAAATCCTGATTAAAATTAATACAATAGGCAAAGGCAAATGATATATCTTTTACATTAGAAAGATTCCATTTGTCTAAAGGCTGATTGAAACTTGAAGCCCCTTTAAACATTCCGTGTATAGATTCAATATTACTCATATCCCAATCATTCAAAGTCTGATTAAAACTTTTTGCATCACTAAACATAGAAGATAATTTTTTTACTTTGCTTATATTCCATTTTGAAATATCCTGATTAAATGAATATGCATTTTCAAACATATATTCCATACTCTCAACATTAGAAACATTCCAATTACTTAAATTACTGTCAAAACTTAAACAATCAGTAAACATAAAATCCATATACTTTACATTAGAAACGTCCCAATTATTTAATGGCTCATTAAAAAGTTCACAGCCAGAAAACATATGTTCCATATTAATGACTTTAGATACATTCCACCTTTCTATATTATGATTAAAATTCAAAGCTCCTCTAAACATGTTATGCATATCTTCTACGTTTGAAGTATCCCAAGTTTCTATGCCGTCAAATTTTTTAAGTTTTGAATTCTGAAATAATCCTGACATATCAGTTATTAATCTAGTATCTATTTTATTAAATTTTACTTTTTCTTTTATCAATTTTAATAATTCTGCTTTGTCTTTAGGTTTATACTTTTCATCATCTTTTAATTCTATTTTTTTAGATTTTTTATATTCTGTTATTATACTTTCTTTATTTTCAATTAGTTCTTTTAATTCATCATAATAAGTATTTTCAAGTTTATTAATAAAATCTTTAAGTTTATTATATTTAATAACTTCTTTATACACTTCTTTTATATCACAGTTTTCAAGCATATTTAAAAGTTTTTTCCTATCATTTACTTTTTTAGATATAAAATAAATATTTAATATAGATTTTATGTCTTTAAAAGAAGAAGCACCCGAAAAAAATTCCCAAATAGAACAGCCTTCATTAATGATCCAATTTTCTATAGAATAATTAAAACTTTCAGCACCGCTAAACATATGAGCAATTCTTCTTACATTAGAAACATTCCAACTATTGATATTCTGATTAAAACTTTTAGCTTCCTCAAACATAGCAGTCATCTCTTCTACTTTACTTACATTCCAATTATTAAGAGGCTGATTAAAATTATAAGCTTTTGAAAACATACTTTCCATATTTTCAACATTAGAAGTGTCCCAATTATTTAAATTCTTATTAAAATTTATAGCTTTATAAAACATACATCTCATACTAAGTACATTAGAAGTATTCCATTTATCTAAAGACTGATTAAAACTTTCAGCTTCAGAAAACATAAACTCCATATCTTTTACATTAGAAACATCCCAATAATTTAAAGGCTGATTAAATTTCTTAGCACTTGAAAACATACCGAACATGTTAGTAACTTTTGAAACATTCCAATTATTTATATTTGAATTAAAATTTACAGCTCCCATAAACATTTCAGACATATCTGTAACATTTGAAGTATCCCAATTTTCTATACCGTCAAAATTTTCTCTCTTGCTATTTGCAAATAAATATTTCATATCAGTAATTAAACTTGTATCTATATCACCAAAATAAATATTTTCATCTTTTACTAATTCTTTTAATTCATCTTTAATTTGAGGTTTATATTTCATTATTATGTTTCCTTATTGTTTTTTTATATTCTATATTTTTTGCTATATTTTTCAATTTTTTATTATTCTATTTAATTTTATTTTCACCTACCCACCCTTTAAACTTGCTAATTCAATTTGATATTTATACATTATTTTTCTTTTAAACCTAATCTGAAATTCTAACACCCGCCCAAATGTTAATTAAACTTATAATCTAATCAACGCACGGTAAATGCATTTTTATAATAAATTTAAATTGTATTAATAATTAAAATTATATTTTCAGCATTATTCTGCGTGCGGTTAGATAAACAAATTTTATTTTCAAAACATTAAATAAAAAAATAGCCATGCATGAATTAATCATACATGGCTACTTAATTTCTAATTAACTAATATTATTGAGCAGTTTGTGCAGCTTCTGTATCAGTAGCTGTAGTTGCATTGCCTTCAGCAGCTGTATTTTGTTGCTGTTGATTTCTCAATATCATAGCTTCATCATAAGTTATGTATTGCATATTAGGATCATAAGTACCAGCTCTTTGTTCACCGTTCATACTAGGTATAGTTAATACTTGACCAGGTAATATTAAGTCTGGGTTATTAGGATCTCTTAATATATTTCTGTTAGCCTGATATAATCTGTACCATTGTATAGGATCATTGTATATGAATGAATAACCAGCTATTCTCCATAAAGCGTCAGTTAAAGGAGTTCTTTGTACAACTGTATAATACATAGGAAGTACAGTAACTTTACCTTCAGTATTAACTGTTTGACCAGTAGTACCATCGATTATCTGACCTTTTTCGCCATCGCCGTCACCTTCTACTAAATCACCATCACCAGGTCTCTTAGGTCCCATTTCATATATAGCATTCATAGTGTTGTTAGCTTCTTCAAGTTTTTCTCTAGCTAAAGCATTATCATTATTAGTTAATGCATCTTCAGCTTCTTTTATAACTTGAGAAAGATTTTGATCTTCTTCACTATCAGGGATTATATAACCATCATCAACAAGCTGCTGATATCTAGCTTTGATATCATCTAATTGTCTTTGATTTTCTTCTCTAGCTATAGTATCGTTCATATTGTTAACTAAATCGTCCATAGCTTTAGAAGCTTCTAATGCTTTTTGACTAGCAGCAGCAGGATCAGTTTCAGCTAACTTATTAGCATCAGCTAAAAGAGTAGATATATTTTGATCTGTTTCATCACCTTTAGTGATAGTGTTATCATTTACAAGGCTATCATATTTTTCTTGTGCATTAGCAATATCTTGCTTAGCTTTAGCAATAGCATCTGCTTTTTCTTTAGCAAGAGCTTCTTGTTCAGCTTTCTTTCTAGCTTCTTCTTCAGCTTTTTTCTTAGCCTCAGCTTCTGCTTTAGCTTTTGCCTCTGCTTCAGCTTTTCTCTTAGCTTCAGCTTCTGCTTTTGCCTTAGCTTCTGCTTCAGCTTTCTTCTTAGCTTCAGCAGCAGCTTTTGCTTTAGCTTCTGCCTCTGCTTTTGCCTTAGCAGCAGCGGCAGCTTTCTCAGCAGCAGCTTTTGCATCTGCTTCAGCTTTAGTTATACCAGCAAGAGCAGCAGCAACATTTTGCTGCACGCTAGCAAAGTTATCAGATTTTAAAGCTTCATCAGCTTTAGCTAAAGCACCTGAAACAGTTTTATCATTATTGTCACCAGCTTTTATACTTTTACCTAAAGCAGCATTATACTTGCCTCTAGCATCAGCTATAGCTTTAGAAGCAGTATCTCTTTCTCTGCCTAAATAACCTTCTTTAACAGTATTAGCAGATGCTAAAGCATTGCTATAAGATGTTAAAACAGTAGTAAAAGTGTTAGAAGCTGCAGTAAATTCTTCATCAGTTTTAGCAGTAGCGTCTGCAGCAGGTATGCTTCCTATGTTAGAATTACCTTCTTCAAAATATTTTAAAGCTTGTTCATAAGTAGCTTTAAATTGATTATCAGTAGAAGCACCCATTTGATTTATTTCAGTTATTGCATTATTAGCATCATTTTTAGTTTTATTTATTCTAGCATTCATAAGTCTGTAGAATAATGCCATTTGAGCTTTATCTATACTTAAAGACGCCTCTTGAGACTTATCATAAGATTGTTGATATTGACCTTGGTTTTGAAGATCATCAGCTTCCTGAGTTATTCTAGCAGCATCTTCATAAGTTTGTGCTGGTAAAATAGACCAAGTAAAAGATAATAATGCTACAGTAGCCATTATTTTTTTTATTTTCATCACTTACTCCTTATATTAATTCTGTTCCTGTTCAAAGGCTTCAACTTCTTGCATCATTTTTTCTAACTGAGCTAAACGCTCTTTAACTAATCTTAAAGCCTCATCACTTTTATCAAATTGCTCTTTAGTTTTATTATACAAATCTGTATATGCAACTTTAGCTTGATAAAGCTTGTCTACCATAACTCTATAGTCTTTAGTTTCAGCAGTATACATTGCATTAGCTTCCTGATATACAGTATCAGCACTAGCAAACTCATCTGCATACATTACGCTAGCTTTAATTTCTATAGCGTTAGTAGCACTTTCATCAGTTTGTTTTTTCAAGATTTCAGAATAAGGTGGTAAACCTTTGTCTAAAACTATATTGTAATTAGTTTCAGCAGCTAATAATAATTCTTTAGCTTTTGCAGCCTCATCCTTATTTTCTTCTTTCATGATAATATCAGCTTCAGCATAACCTTTTTCTGCTATGTCAAAATCTTCTGGAGCAAATGTTTTTATCTCAGAATATTTGTTTACCACGGTATCTCTTAGGGCAGTTACCCTTTCGTATTCTTTTACTGGTAAACCGCCGCATGAAATAAGCATCAAAGCTATTAAGGTGATAAAACCAATTTGTACCTTTAATTTCATAATTAGATTAATCCTCCCAATCTTTATTTTATAAAATATATTTTATGGCTTACTGAAAATAAAACCATAATTATTAAAATAAGAAAAAAATTTAATTATAAAAAAACTATAATTATGTTAACTATATTATTATTAACGGTATAAAAGTCAAGTTCTTTTACAACTTTTTGTAGATTTATACAATTAAGACATCACAAAATGATGAAAAAAATGAATTTTATAAAATATTTTTTATTAATTTATATTTTTTTAAAAAAATTAATATTAAATATATAAATAAAAAAGGAAGCTAAAAAGCCTCCTTTTTTATTACTTATTAGTAATTTAATTTATTATTTTTAATTATTTATTAGACAAATATTTATCTATACCAGCAGCAGCTCTTTTACCATCACCAATAGCAAGAATAACTGTAGCAGAACCACGAGCAGCATCACCGCCTGCAAATACACCTTCTAAAGAAGTAGCACCTGTTTCTTCATCTATAACATAAGTGCCTTTTTTAGTAGTTTGTAATTCTGGTACTTTTCTAGATATAAGAGGGTTTGGAGTAGTACCTATAGCAATAATAACTGCATCAACTTCTATATCTTCAGTTTTGCCTTCAACAGCAACTGGTTTTCTTCTTCCGTCAGCATCTGCTTCTCCAAGTTCCATAACTTGAGTTTTTACTGCTTTTACATTGTCATTTTCATCACCAAGAACTTCTAAAGGAGCTCTTAAGAATCTGAAATCAACACCTTCTTCCATAGCGTGATGTACTTCTTCTACTCTTGCTGGAAGTTCTTTTTCAGTTCTTCTGTAAATACAGTAAACTTTTTCAGCACCTAATCTAACAGCAGTTCTGCAAGCATCCATTGCTACGTTACCGCCGCCTAATACAGCTACTTTTTTATGTTTAATAATAGGAGTATCTACTTCAGGGAATTTATAAGCACCCATTAAATTAACTCTAGTTAAATATTCATTAGCAGAATATACTCCGCAGAAATTTTCACCAGGTATTTTTAAGAATACAGGTAAACCAGCACCAGTACCTAAGAATATAGCATCATATTCTTTTCTTAACTCTTGGAAATCTAAAGAAATACCAGCAACTTCATTTATTTTAAATTTTACACCGTCTTTCTTAAGATTTTCTACTTCATGAGCTACTAATTCTTTTGGCAAACGGAATTCAGGAATACCATACATTAATACTCCGCCTATTGTATGTAAAGCTTCTAATACAGTAACATCATAACCTAATTTGATTAAGTCGCCAGCACAAGCCAAACCTGCAGGACCAGCACCTATTATACATACTTTTTTACCGTTTTTTTCTACTTTTAAATCTTCATGCTGAGCATGTTTTCTTTCATAGTCAGCAACAAACATTTCTAATTTACCAATAGCAACTGGTTCGAATTTTTTACCAACAACACATCTTTGTTCACATTGTTCTTCCTGAGGACATACTCTTCCACAAGCAGCTGGCAATGCATTAGTTTCTTTAATTTTTTTAGCAGCTTCTAAGAATTTCTTTTCAGCAATAAGACTAATAAATTCTGGAATTTTTACCTTAGCAGGACAACCTTCCATACAATGAGGTACTTTACAATCTAAACATCTTAAAGATTCAGTATAAGCCTGCTCTTCTGTATATCCCAAAGGTACTTCTTTAAAATCTTTACTGCGTTCCTCCGGACTTCTAGTAGGCATTTGTTGTCTAGGTATTTCACCTAATTTTGATCTTGGTGGCATATATCTCTCCTATTTAGGTATTTTTAACTTCATTTAATTAATTTACTTGCAAATATTATACTACAATTCTAAATATAATCAATGGCTATATAATTTTTTATTTCTCTATAAGGATATAAAAATTATATAAAAATACAATAAAAAAATATATTATGAATCTATTGACTAGAATAATTTTTTATAATATAATTCTATAATTAAAACTTTAAATTATTATTATCATTTCATTGGAGGAAAATTATGGCAAGAGTATGTGAAATATGTGGCAAAGGTAAACAAAATGGTCATAGCGTAAGCCACTCTAATATAAAAACTAAACGTTCTTTTAATGCTAACCTACAAAATATCAAAATTGAAGTAAATGGTTCTGTAAAAAAAGCATTAGTTTGCACTAAATGCATTAAAGGCAACAAAGTAGTTAAAGCTAAATAATAATTCAAATTAAAAATCAACAAAAATGAACAATGAACGTAGATATAGGTAAATTTGCTGGTTTCTGTGATGGTGTAAAACATGCTGTTGAGAATACTTTTTCTCAGGCAGCTAAAAGTAATGATGAAATATATGTTGACGGACATTTAATACATAATCCTCAGACTCTTGATATGTTGGAAAGCTCAGGCGTGAAAACTTATGAAGATGATGAGGATATGTCTGTTTTAGACGGAAAAACAGTTATTGTTAGGGCTCATGGAATATCTCCTGAAAGAAGAGAAGCCCTATCTAGTCATGCCAAAAAAATAGTAAATCTTACCTGTAAATATGTAGCAAAAATTCAAGGGCTTGTAAAAAAACACAGTTTATTAGGTTACAGAGTAATAGTTATAGGTAATCCAAAGCACCCAGAAATTATAGGTGTATGCGGATATGCTGATGATGTTTATGTTGTATATAAAGATGAAGACATAGATAAATTGCCTAATGATAATAAAAAAATTCTAATAGTAGCTCAAACAACTTTACAAAAATCCATATTCGATAAATACACAAATTTAATAAAAGAAAAATATCAAAATACTGAAATAATAATAAAAAATACTATTTGCGAAGCTACAGAACAAAGACAAAATGAAGTATTAGAGATAGCAAAAAGAAATGATGTTGTTCTTGTAATTGGAGGTTCAGAAAGCTCTAATACAAGGAATCTATACAATATAGCATCATCTATCAAACCAGCATTTTATGTTGAATATAAAGAAGACTTAGATAATATAGATTTATCAGGATATAAAAATGTTGGTATCATGGCTGGAGCCTCTACTCCAGATTGGCTTATTGAAGATGTAGCACAAACAATAAAAGATAAATATTCAAAACCTATTACAAGATTTATATCAAGAATATTTGATTTTCTTAATTATGGTTATATATTCTTCTCTGTTGGTGCCTTCTTAATGTCTTATGCAATATATGATATATTATCACAAAGTTTTCAATACAAAATAGGAATTATAATAGCAGCATATTACTTATATATGAGTTTAGGAAATGGATACAGTAATTATACTATTAGAATAAGCGATAAAAGAAGATACCTATTCTATCAAAAAAATAAAGTATTCTTTATGGGATTAATAGCTATAAGTGCATTATTAATGTTCTACTTTGCATATACAATAGATATTGGAATATTAATGCTAACAATACTATCAAGCCTTTTAGGAATAGGATACAATATAAGTTTTGAAAAACAGTCAAGATTTGAAAGTTCATTATTCTTTAAATTATTTAGAAAACTTATACCATTTAAAGCAATAGTTATATCAGTTGCTGTCACTGTTTTATTAAATGGTTCTATATTTCTAACTAATAGAGAAATAATAAAAGAAAAACCATTCTCATATTTATTTTCAACAAGTATAGTATTCCTATTTATGTTTATAAGACAAGCATTAATAGAAATAAAATTTTCTCAAAGTGATAAAATAGCTGGTGCTGTAACTTTAACTACTTACATTGATTCAAATAAATTAGCTATAATAACTGGAATAATACCAATGATTTTAGTTTTAATTATGTTAGCAGGAATTATAGCCGGAAGATTTCAATTAGAAGCTAGTAGATTGAAATACTTTATACCAATAATCTATAGCAGCATAATTTCGTTTGTAGTGATGAAAAAGAAGATTATAACAAGCAGACATTTATTTTCTATATTAATAGACTCACCGCTTTATGTATTATTTTTAGCAGCATTAATTAACATTTAATTTCAGAGAGCCAACAAACCAAAAACAGAAAAATTAATAAAGTTATTTATATTAATTAATGCCACTTTAAAATATTATTTACTAATAATTTTTAATTCTTTTTTAGGAAAAGAGAAGATGAAGATCCTGCAAGATGATTTCTTCTCAAATCGATAAGTTCAAATATAGTTGCAGAAGATAAACTCTTTCTTAAAGATTCAGGAGATTTAAGCAATTTAATTATTTCCTCGTTAACCATCCATTCTTCATCATAAACATTGCTTATAGAATCTCTAGGAGCATATATCATATTACTTCTAGCTAATACTATAAATCTGTTATTTTCATCATAGAAACCTAATTCACCAATAAAATAAGCATGAGGTAAAGCTAAATTTATATATCTATCACCATAAATGTAATTTACTTCTACTTCTTTGTGCATTTCTCCGTTAGTTATATCATATCCAAATACATGGAATATTCTTACAGATATTCTTTTACCATTTAAAGAATATTTAGATATATCACTGTCAGATATATCCCAATAGAAGAAACACCATTCTGGGTCACGCATCATAAGAACTAATTTTGTTTCATTATATCTATCTGGTAATTCTCTAACTATATCAACTTCATCAGGTATATATTCTTCTTTTTTAGCTTCTTCTAATTCTTCTTCCTCTAGTTCCTCTTCTAATTCCTCTATATCTTCTTCTTCAAGTTTTTTCTTTGAAGTTGCTTTTTTAGTAGTTGCTTTTTTAGCAGTAGTAGTAGTTTTTTTAGTAGAAGTAGCTGATTTTACTGTAGCTTTTTTAGCAGTAGCTGATTTTTCTTCTGTTTCATCAGCTTTTTTAGCGGTAGTAGTAGTTTTTTTAGAAGCAACTGCTTTCTTTTTAGTGGTATCTTCAGTTGCTTTTTCTGTTTTTTTAGTAGTAGCCATTAAATATCTCCCATAAAATTTATATTTTGTAAAATATTATAGAACAAATACTTTTATTGTCAATAACTAATACAAACTTTTTTACTTTTTTGATTTTACTAGATTTTTATTATTACGATAATAAGAATATAATAAATAAACATAATTGGAGAGAATGTGAGAGTAAAAATAATTTTAGCAATACTTTTATGTACTTTAATATCTTTTGGTCAGGAAGCCTTAGAAGTACCTATAACACCAAGTGATGATCAAGAATTGGATAGAATAGCCGGATATGCAAGAACATTGCAAAATTTTGATGGAAGTCTTAATTCATATACAAAATTAAAAGCATATATAGGAGTATTAGACTCAAAAGGAATGGCAGCATTAAAAAAACACCCATCATATCCTAAATTGGGAGATGTTTATATGTATGGTGCTATGTATTTAGAAAAAGAATTTAAAGAAGATAAAATAATAGAACTATACAAAAAAGCTTTGGAATTAAGAGCTGAACCAAATTCTAATTATAAATTGGCTACTAAATATAAATCTAAATATGATAAAGCTGTAAAAAACAATGATATTGAAAAAGAAAAAGAATATGGAAAAAATGTATATGAATATTTAAATACATATTTGATTCTTTCAGGCAATAAATCAGAAAAATATGCTCAATTATTAGAATATTTCAGCATATATAAATAAAAAACAAAAAAATTTTAAAAAAATATATTTAGCCTATTGACATTTATTATCATTATGCTATAATAACTAAACATTAAACAAAAAACAATCCGAGATAGCTCAGTCGGTAGAGCAGGTGACTGTTAATCACCGGGTCGCAGGTTCGAGCCCTGTTCTCGGAGCATTTTTAAGCCTCCTTAACGGAGGCTTTTTTATTGCTATTATCTATTTATTTCTTCTTAACATATTTCTTTATGAATCTGCTTATTATCATAATGAATCCCATTATAGCTGATATTACAAAACCTATCATTCCTACAATAGAAGTACCATGAAATAATGGAGGCATTTTGCTTGCTATGATTAAAGCACTTGCCATTATAAGAGAAGCTAAAACTATAGAATAACTTAATCTGTCTGCTAAACCATCTAATGTATTAGCTAATGATTCTAAGTTTTTATGCTCTAGTTGAATTTTTATACTTCCTTTCTTCATAACAGAAACTAAATCACCAAAATCTGCTGGAAGTTCTCTCAATATATGAGAATAATCAACTATTAATTTTTTTGCTTGTTTCAAAATATTATTTGGTTTTATCTGTTCTTTTACATACCTAAATGCAAAAGGCTTAATATGCTCTATTAATTTAACATCTTTATCTAAATTCCTTGCAACACCTTCAAGAACTATCAAAGATTTCATTAAAAGCATTATATTGCTAGGTAAAGTTAATCTGAAATCTCTTATTATACTTATAAGCTCATTAAATACATCTTCTATATTAATATTATCCAAAGACATATCTATATATTTATTAACTAATATAAATATAGCCATATTAAATTCATCTATATTCTTAATCTCACTATGATAACATAAATCAAGTATAGATTTTGATAATGCTAAATAATCTGCAGAACTTATACTCATTATTAATGAAGAAAAAGCATCTTTAGAATTTGGAGGTATAAAACCTATCATTCCAAAATCCAAAAAACATAAAACATTATTTTCTAATGCCATCAAATTACCTGGATGCGGATCAGCATGGAAAAATCCAAGCATAAATATTTGCTCTAATACAGCATCAATACCAATAGAAACAAGTTTTTTTCTGTCGTATCTTTCATCATCTGGAGATATATCTGATATTTTTACACCATCTATATACTCCATAGTTAATATGCTTTTTGTACTGTATTCTTCATATATTTTTGCTATCTTTATATTCTTATTATCTTTAAAATATCTTGCAAATTTTAAAGTATTATTCTTTTCAAAATTAAAATCTAATTCCTGTAAAAGCTGACTTTTAAAAGCAGCTATCAATTTTTGAGGCTGCATCAAAGCAAATTCTTCATTATATTTTTCTATGATATTTGAAAGCCATATTATAACTTCTATATCTTCTAATATATTTTCTTCTATATTTGGTCTTTTTACTTTAACTGCTACTTTCTCTCCATTTTTCAAAATACCAATATGCACCTGTGATATAGAAGCACTTGCTTTTGGTTTAGTATCAAATGATTCAAAAACTTCATCTATCTTTTTTCCAAGCTCAGTTTCTATTATATTAATAGCTTCTTTTTCATCAAAAGGCTTAACATGATTTTGAAGTTTGCTTAATTCATCTGTAATATCTTTAGGAAGTATATCATTTCTATTTGATAGTATTTGTCCTAATTTAATAAAAGTAGTACCCAAATCCTCACATGCCATTCTTATTCTTTCGCCTCGGCTGAAATTCCTTAGGTCTACACCTTTATATTTTATATTAATTTTATCTATTGGATTTTTTATTATTTTTAAAATTGGAGTCATGGCTATGATATCTCTAAAACCATAAGCCATTATTATAGAAATTATCTCTCTAGCCCTATTTATATATCTCATATTATTCATTTTCCTATTCCCTACAAAAAATGCATTATTAAATATAATAAATATATTTTAATAATGCATTTTTTAATTATATTCTATAAAATTTTTATCATTGTTGTTGCTGATCGTTTTTCATAGATGCTTTTAATTCATCTAATTCTTTTCTCATAGAATCATATTCATCTTTTTTTACATAACCCATTTTATCTATAACTTGTTTTATTCTGTCATCAATAAATTGAGTAACTTCTTCTTTTGTTTCTGAAGCCTTATTTACCATATCTTTAACAAACTTCTCACCTTCTTCAGCACTAACATTTTTATCTTTGATAAATTCGCGTGCTGCTTCTTCTAATTTCTCTTTTCCTTTTAACATCATACCAATGCCAGCATAAAATCCTGATTTGATATCATCTGATAAGCCCATTTTTATACTCCTTTAATTTTATAATATTTATTAATTATTAACCTTATAATAAAAAAAGTCAATATGTATATTAATATATAAACCTATTATATATAGAATAAATAAAATAAATACCTATTTATTTTACATCTTTTTATCAATAGCATCAAAATAACAAGCCATAAAATCGCCTTCTCCGTTTTCAAAATCTTTAACCATAGAAGCAACTTTTTTATTAAGCTCTTTTATCATAATATATGCTATTTCCTGTGCTTTGCTTTCGGTTATATCTGCATTATTTGCTCTAATGCATTTTATAACTTTATTAATATCCACTCTTTTATATACGCCGTCACTATCCATTTATAAACTCCTGTAAATTAAAATTAAACATATCCGCCATTTTTTAAAGTAGTTTTCAATACATCTATATCGCTATTTATATCCATTAAATTATCTTCTTGTATCTTTGTTAATACAGATTGTAAAAATCTTATAACAGAAAGTATTGAATCTTTTATACCCAATTTTACATTAGAAACATTAACAGTATCAATATTATTTGAAGATAAATCAATATAAGAATTTATAAGTTTTAATGTTGTAGGTATATTATAATCCATCATTTTATCCAAATCTTTTATAATAGATGATTTTTTATTACTATTATTAGCCATATCAATAATATCTTTAAATAAACCATTTAATTGTCTTACATAAGATGAAAATTCATAGTCTTTTATATAGTTAATAGTATTCTCAATTTCTTTATGATACTTCAAAGCCCTACTAATTACATCATCTTCTTTATTAGATGAATAATTATTTATATCATCTTTTTTGGCATTTTCATCAACATAAGTATATTCAGCTTCCACAGTATTATCAAATCTATGAGCATAAACCTCCTCTATTTTATCTTCATATAATTCTTTATTAACATATTCTTTATTATATTTTAAATTGAAGCTTTTATCACTCATAAATATAAATTTAAGCAAATCAACTATACAAAGCAAATAAGGAATACCTGTCCAAAAAAATAGAACATATAATAAACCTCTTTTTGTCTGACCTAAATAAAACTTTTGTATGCCTATTCCGCCTAACAATAAAGACAATGCTGAACATATTATGGCTTTAATTCTAGTTTTCATTGAAAAAATCCTATATTATAATTAATTGTTATATAATATATCAAAGTATTTATATTTTAACAAGTAATTTTTATTTGCTACTTGTTAATAAATATTTATAGTATATATTATTTAATAAATTTTATAAATATCAAGATAAAGCGATTAGAAAAATGAAGAAAAAACTAGAATTACAAACTACAACATTATGGGACTATCCGTCTCAGCAATATTTAAAAAGTGAAGAAGAAAAGCATAAGCATTATATAGGAGCAACACCTTCATATATAATATGGAATTTATTAAATAGATACACTAAAGAAAAAGATTTAGTAGTTGATCCAATGGCTGGAAGCGGCACAACTATTGATGTAGCACGTGAATTAAACAGACGTGCTTTAGGATACGATATAAACCCAAAAGCATTACAAAGAAAAGATATTTTTAAAGCTGATGCTAGAAAAATACCAATAGAAGATGAAAAAGTGGATTTTGTGTTTATAGATCCGCCTTACAGTACGCATATCAATTATTCTGATGAGAAAAACTGCATTGGAAAATTAACTGCTAAAGAAAATGAATATTATGATGCTATGGAAAAAGTTATAAATGAAATATTTAGAATAATGAAAAAAGACAGATATATGGCTTTATATGTTTCCGATTCTTATGAAAAAGGTTTTCCTTTTATGCCCATAGGTTTTAAACTATTTGAAATTATGAGTAAGTATTTTATGCCTATAGATATAGTTTCTGTTGTACGTCATAATAAAACATTAAATAAAGGCAATTATCATATAGCAGCAGCTGAAAATAATTTCTATTTAAGAGGTTTTAATTATCTATTTATAATGTACAAAAAAGGAAATAAAACTATTGATAATAATGGAAAAGTTCATTTAAGAAATTTATAATTTTTAGAAACTTTCATAAAAATAAAAAAGAGCAGAATTTTTAATAATTCTGCTCTTTAATTTATTTTAATTAATATTATCTTACATAATACATGTCTTTAGGTATATAATCATCTATTACAGTTGCTTCTTTCAAATTCCTTTTAGCCTGCATAGACATAATATTATATGTAGCGGCACCTATATTCTGATCTTCAACTAATACTGTTCTTTTTTCAGCTTTCTCCAAATCTACATTTGAAGTTCTAATCTGATCAAAATACTCACTAGCTAATACAAAATGTTTAAATGCTTGCTGTTCATTAACTATAGTATTTGTAATAGTAGAGTTATAAGCATAAGAAACACCTATGTTGTTATAAAGACTTGCTAAATAACTAATAAGTATAAAGTCTCTTTCTGTACGCATTTCCAACTCACCTAAACTATTACGCTTAGCTAAGACCTGACTTAAAGCATTTCTATAGAAACCATTAGCCAAATTCGCTTTATCTAAATGTAAAAGTGAATTACCTAAAGCATAGGAAACAACACTATTACTAGGATTTTTCTGGAATAAAGCATTAAATCCTTCAAAAGCACTGTCATATTCTTCATCAGCATAATATATCCAAGACAAATTATATAGAAGCTGATCACTTCTTAGGCTTGGAGGTAAATTATCATAAGCCATTTGATAATACTCTTTAGCCTTTGCATAATCTTTATCTTTATAGAAATAAACATTACCCAAATTATAGTTAGCATCTGGATATACTTTATTAATAGCTAATGCCTCATTAAAGTTTCTTACTGCGTTTCCATACTCTCCTAAATTGTAATATATCTGACCTAGCATGTTATATACATACTCTTTACCTTTGTAGAATGGATTAGATTCATATAAAGGTAATGCTGCAGTATTAAGTATTTCCATAGCTCTGTCATAATGTTTTAATCTAGTTTCATAGTCAGCATATCCAACAACTGATTCTAAATTATTAGGATAAGTTGATAAAAGCTTTTCAAACAATACTCTAGAACCATAAAAATCTTCTTTATCCAATAAATATTGAGCCAATTTAGGATAAACTTCATCATCAATATAACCTGGTTTCAAAAGTTCTATATGATCCTGAAGTGCCTTAACATGCTTATAATTATCTTGATAAATCTTTATAAGCATTGCTCTCTTTCTAGGTACTACGCCATCACCAAAGAAATTAACCATATCACTATAATTAGTATATGCGATATCATAATATTCAGGCTCAGACATATTTCTAGCTCTGCTTATCATAAGAAGACCGCGTTCATCATATATAGTTTGTTTTTCTTTCTTTTTCTCAGTGTAAACTAACATATCATTGTATAGTTCTTCACCTAATACATAATCTTCTTCTGATAATTCTTTTTCACCTTTCTTTCTATAATAATATCCAAAAGTAATTCTAGTTTCAAAATCTCTTGGCTTAAGATTCAAAGCACCTTGTATCTTAGTAAAAGCCTCATTAAATGTTTCTCTAGCTATATATGCTCTTGCATACTTATTATACCATTTTATTTGTTTAGGGCGAAGTCTTTCACCTTCTGCAAAATTACGTTCTGCCTCATCATAAGCACCATTAGATATGCTTGTTAATCCCATATTATAGTACTTATTAGCCATTACAGGTTTATAAATAAATTGGAAAGAAAGCAATACTATAGCCACAAATAATACTAAGAATATTGCTGCAACCCTTATTATTCTAGCATAATCTTTTAATGAGTTAGGTATAGGTATAAGGTCTATTACATTTTTTCTACCCTCTTCTTTAATGCCTAATCCTAATTCTTTATTTAAAAGATCTGTAATAGCTTCATTAGATTCACCTCTCTCTAAAGCATTGAGCAGAGTTTCCATTGAATCTTTATCTATCTTCTCATTAAGAATAGTATCTAAAACATGATATTGAGTAAGAGGAGAAAGATGTTTAATAACATTTATAACTTTATCCTGATCTATATCTTTATCTACATCTTCATATTTAGAAGCTGGTAAATTATCTGCTGTTTCTGGAGGAGGGAGAGTTGTACCGCCTTCTATTATATTAGAAGAAGGTTTATCACCCTGTTCTTCCAATTCTTTTGATAAATCATCTAAATCAGGAAGCAATTCTTCTTTTTTAGCCTCTGCTTTTGGTTCTTCTTCAGTATCATCTAATGATAAGTTGTCTAAATCTATATCATCATCTTTGGCTGATACTGGTTCTTCTTTTTTAGACTCTGCTTTTGGCTCTTCTTCAGTATCATCTAATGATAAGTTGTCTAAATCTATATCATCATCTTTAGCTGATACTGGTTCTTCTTTCTTATCTTCTGCTTTTGGTTCTTCTTCATCAACTGAAGTTTCACTCAATAAGTTATCTAAACCTAAATCATCATCAACTGGTAATGGTTCTGGTTCTTCTTTCTTATCTTCTGCTTTTGGTTCTTCTTCATCAACTAAAGTTTCACTCAATAAGTTATCTAAACCTAAATCGTCATCAACCGGTAATGGTTCTGGTTCTTCTTTCTTATCTTCTGCTTTTGGTTCTTCTTCATCAACTGAAGTTTCACTCAATAAGTTATCTAAACCTAAATCATCATCTACCGGTAATGGTTCTGGTTCTTCTTTCTTATCTTCTGCTTTTGGTTCTTCTTCAATACCATTTTCTTTTAATATATCATCTAAATTTTCAGATATATTACTAATATCTAAATCATCATCTTTTAATGAAGTATTTCCATAATTATCATCTATATTAGGTAAAGTATCTGGTAATGGTAAATCGTCCAATACAGGCAATTTTTCTGAATGAATATCATCTTTATTATTATCAGAATCTTTGATATCTTTTGCTATTTTTTCTTCTAGCTCTTTATCTTCTGGCAAATCCAATCCACCATCATCTGATAATGTATACTCATCTAATCCCAAATCTTCTGGTAAACCTAAATCATCATCTAATCCTAAATCTTCCGGTAAATCTAAATTATCATCATTTGTTGGTAATTT